>JAGLKH010000179.1 GCA_023141985.1 Flavobacteriaceae bacterium
AAAAGGATGCTAAATAGCATCCTTTTTATTTTATCATTCTATATTCCGAAGGCACAATCTGTTTCACATTTTTAAATTGCCTGTTAAAGTTCGAAATATTATTGAATCCAGATTTATCAGCGATTTCAGCAATAGTAAAGTCTTTATCAGAAAGTAATAATCTGCATGCATTTTCGATTCTCAACTCATTTAAAAAATTAAAATAAGTTTTGTTAGTTCGCCTTTTAAAATACTTGCAAAATGCATTTTTAGTCATTGAAGCAGTAGTTGCAATACGCTCTAAGGAAATGTTTTTATGATAATTATTCATAGTATATTCCATAACATCTCTCATACGCTTTCCTTCAATATCGCTATATTCTTTTTTATAAATGAAAGATGATAAAGCAATATACTTTGATTTTGAAAGTACCTTCGAAATTTTTAGCAATAAAATAAATCTTTGCAGTTTTGAACTGTCTTTGAGCTCAAAAAACATATTCTGTAGAACATTGGATTTAGAAGTAACCTTAAATCCATTTTCTGCTCTTTTAAAAAATGATTTTAATTCTCTCATTTCTTCAAGGTCAAAAAAAGCTTTGCCAAAAGCTTCTTTAGTAAAAAACAATGTAAACATCTGTGATTCTACATTTTCAACAGCCTCACTTTTAAAAACATGAGGCAAATTACTACCAATAACCAAAACATCTCCCTTTGAATAATAATTAATGCTGTCCCCAACAATAAGAGTGCCTTTACCTTCAGCTATTAAACTAACTTGTATTTCTTCATGCTGATGGAATTTATCAAAAAATACCAATTCATGATCTTCCTGGTAAATAAGCGCATCCTGTTCAGGTTTTGGAATTTTAAAAGGTAATATCTTCATCTTGTGTTGTTTCTATAGCTGTCGGGATATTTCATTATCACAATAGCACACAAATATTATTCAATATATATATTAAAATTAATATATTGGATTATATAGTATTATAATTGGATAAATAACTATTATTTAAAAAGTAAAACAAGACCTATTTTTACTAAAAATATATTGACAATATGAGTTTACAATGGAAAGGCGTTATGCCGGCAGTAACAACAAAGTTTACCGATAGTGATACTTTAGACTTACAAATGTTTGAAACTAATATCAATGCACAATTAGCCGCTGGAGTTCATGGAATTGTACTCGGTGGAACTTTGGGTGAAGCAAGCACTTTATTGGATGAAGAAAAAAGAATATTAACACGAGCAACTGTCGATATTGTTAAAGGACAAGTTCCTGTATTAATGAATATTGCGGAACAATCTACAAAAGGTGCTATCCAGGCAGCTCAAAAAGCAGAAGAAGATGGAGCAAAAGGATTAATGATGTTACCACCAATGCGATACAACGCTGGAGACAGAGAAACCGTAGAGTATTTTAAAGCTGTGGCAAATAATACCTCTCTTCCCATAATGGTATATAACAATCCCATAGATTACAAAATAGAAGTAACCTTAGATATGTTCGAGGAACTCTTAAAGTGTGATAATATAGAAGCGGTTAAAGAATCTACCAGGGACGTTTCTAATGTAACGCGAATCAAAAATCGGTTTGGTGATCGCCTCAAGATAATGACAGGAGTAGATACTGTTGCGCTAGAGAGTTTATTAATGGGTGCTGATGGATGGATTGCTGGATTGGTCTGCGCATTCCCAAGAGAAACAGTAGCTATTTTCGAACTTCAAAAGACGGGAAGAATAAAAGAAGCCATCGAAATCTATCGCTGGTTTTTACCATTGTTAGAGTTAGATATAAACCCTAAATTAGTACAAAATATTAAGTTGGCAGAAGTATTTACCGGAATAGGAACCGAAAATGTTCGCGCACCACGTTTACCATTATTTGGTGAAGAAAGAAAAAAAGTGTTGAAAATTATAGAGCAAGCATTAGAAGCAAGGCCTACTTTGCCTGATTATAAAAATTTAAATGTTAGAAATTAGACCAACTTGCGAAAACTGCAATAAACCATTACCATTCGATTCGAATGAAGCAATGATTTGTACTTTTGAATGTACCTATTGTAAGGATTGTGTGGAAAACATTTTACAGCATATTTGTCCAAACTGTGGAGGTAATTTTACACAACGTCCAATACGACCAAAACATTTATTAGAAAAGTATCCAACTTCAAATAAAGTTATTCATAAACCAGTAGATATTAAAGCACATTTAAAACGAATTAAAAATAATTAACATATAATAATTCCCTCTTTTGGAGGGATAAAGGGAGGCTATGATTACAGGAAAAAACTATATAGGAAACCAACAATCTTCAAAAGGAAGTAAAACCTACAAAACATTCAACCCACAATTAAATATTGAAAACGAACACGTTTATGTTGAGGCAACTCCGGAAGAAATAAATAAAGCTGTTACATTGGCTGCTAATGCTTATAAAACTTTCAGAATTACATCGGGAGAACAAAAATCAGCATTTTTAAATGCAATTGCTGATGAGATTTTAGCTTTAGATAATGAGCTTGTAAAAATATATTGTTCCGAAACCGGATTACCTGAAGGAAGAGCAAAAGGTGAACGAGGAAGAACTGTTGGACAATTACGAAGCTTTGCAAATTTAGTTCTGGAAGGATCCTGGGTAGAGGCTACAATCGATACAGCTTTACCTGACAGAACACCAATTCCAAAACCTGATATTCGTAAACTACTTGTGCCTATTGGTCCGGTTGTGGTGTTTGGAGCGAGTAACTTTCCATTAGCTTATTCAACAGCTGGAGGAGATACAGCAGCGGCTTTAGCTGCAGGTTGTCCTGTTATTGTAAAGTCCCATCCAATGCATGCAGGAACAGGAGAATTAATTGCTTCTGCAATAATTAAAGCTGCAGTAAAAACAGGGATGCCAAATGGTGTTTTTTCAAATTTAAATAGTAGCGGAATAGAAGTTGGAGTACAACTCGTTAAGCATCCTGAAGTAAAAGCTGTTGGATTTACTGGAAGTATCAGGGCCGGAAGAGCATTATACGATTT
>JAGLKH010000018.1 GCA_023141985.1 Flavobacteriaceae bacterium
GCAATAATTCAGGATGCTGAAACCAAAACAGTTTTAATGTTAGGCTATATGAATGCAGACGCTTTAGAAAAAACAAAAAATACAAAAAAAGTTACTTTTTTTAGTAGAAGTAAACAACGACTATGGACTAAAGGCGAGGAGAGCGGTAACTTTTTAAATATAGTTGATATAAAGTTGGATTGCGATAATGACACACTTTTGATTCAGGTAAATCCTGTTGGGCCAACTTGCCATAAAGGAACGGACACTTGTTGGAGGGAAACTAATAAACAAGAGTTTGGATTTTTGTCACAATTGGAAAATGTAATTAAAGACCGCAAAGAAAATGCAACCGAAGATAAATCGTACGTCGCTTCATTATTTAATAAGGGGATCAACAAAATAGCTCAAAAAGTAGGAGAGGAGGCTGTTGAAGTTATTATAGAAGCCAAAGATGATAACGAAGACTTGTTTTTAAATGAAAGCGCCGATTTATTATTCCACTATTTAATTTTACTACAGGCTAAGGGGTACAAACTCAATGATATAGTGGAAGTACTAAAAACGAGACATTAAAATTTTGCTATGCATGGTAAATTGGCGTACTTGTAACCATGTTTAATAAGCGATATTATTACGTTTTTAGAATTCAATATTTAGGATATCGTTTTCATGGTTGGCAAAAACAGCCAAAATTGAAAACAATTCAGTTAATGGTTGATAGGACTTTAAAGTATATTCTAGAAGATCAACCATTTAAAACACTTGGCGCGGGTAGAACAGATGCTATGGTTTCAGCCGAAGATGCTGCTTTCGAGCTCTTTTTAGATGACAGGCCTCTTGAGAATTTAGAAGATTTTTTAGCACTGTTTAATCACAATTTGCCTCAAGATATTAGAGCACTTTCAATTAAGGAAGTCGATAGCAGTTTTAATATTATTCAACATTCTAAAGTAAAAGAGTATCTCTATTTATTTGCTTTTGGAAAAAAACGGCATCCCTTTTGTGCTCCAATTATGACTACAATTCTTGATGAATTGGATATAGAGCTTATGAAAAAAGGAGCTAGATTATTTCAAGGTGCTCATAATTTTAAAACTTACAGTTATAAAGCGACTGATAATGGAATTTATAATAGAGAAATTATCAAATGTGAACTTGTTGAAAACACAGTTTTTAAAGCAAATTTCTTTCCGGAGCACACATATTTACTAAGAGTAATTGGAAAAGGATTTGGACGTAATCAAATTAGATTAATGATGGGAGCCCTTATTAAATTGGGGCGTGGCGAAATTTCTTTAGATTATATTCGACAAAGTTTAAAACCAGAAAGCACAGAAGTGATGGATTACATTGCTCCAGCTTCAGGATTAATTCTTAACAAAATTGAGTTTGAATAATGTAACCGTTTTTGTAATTTTCAGAAAAAATTCCTGATGTTTTCATCAAGGTTACAAATAACCCTGTCATTCCTGTAAAACCAGGAGTTAAATAAAAAACAATAATTGTAATGAGTATAACTGTACCAAAATCTGCATTAGATTTTTTCAAAAAACTAAAAAAAAACAATAATAGAGACTGGTTTAACGAGCATAAAAAAGAATTTAAAGTAGTAGAAGCAGAAGTGAAGCAAATCTATAATTCTATTTTTGAAAATATCAATTCTCATGATGATGTAGATAAACTCAAAATGTTTCGTATTTACCGTGATGTAAGATTTTCAAAAGATAAAACACCATATAAAACACATTTTGGAGGTTCTTTTCATAGAACTAAACCAAAACTGAGAGGTGGTTATTATTTACACCT
>JAGLKH010000180.1 GCA_023141985.1 Flavobacteriaceae bacterium
GTAATTATTCTTCCTGAAGCATTAAAAAAACGAGGCGAAAGCTTAGCCAGAACATATGCAGGATCAATTACTTTAGGCTCAGGGCAATTCTGTACAAATCCAGGATTATTATTAGGAATAAAAGGAGAAGGGTTAACACATTTTATTAGTCATTTATCCGAAGAAATTATAAAGATAGAACCTTCATGTATGTTACATCCTAACATAATTGACGCATACGAGAGTAATAAACAAAAAGCTATTTCTCAAAGCGGATTGAATATTGTTGCCGATTACAATTCAGATATAAAATCTAATTATGCAAGACAAACAATAACGACAGTCGAAGGTATTACTTTTCTTGAAAACACAACTTTACATCAAGAAGTTTTTGGGCCATTTTCTATGGTAGTTCAGTGTGAAAACTTAGAACAATTAGAAACAATAATCTCAAAATTAGAAGGGCAATTAACCGGAACTATTATTGCCGAAGAAGATGAAATTTTAAAGGGTTTTAAAGTTGTTGAAGCACTACAAAATAGGGTTGGTCGGATTATTTATAATGGGGTTCCTACCGGGGTTGAAGTTTGCCCGTCAATGCATCATGGAGGACCCTATCCTGCATCAACCGATAGTCGTTTTACAGCAGTAGGTATTCATTCCATAAAACGTTGGGTAAGACCATTTAGTTATCAGGATTGGCCTAATAATTTATTGCCAAACGAATTGAAAAATGAAAATCCGCTTTCCATTTCAAGATTAGTTAATGGAAAACAAAGTATACATAAAATTTAAAAAATATCAGTGATGAATTATTTAAAAACCATATCAATTTTTTTGATGATTTTAATTACTAGTTGTAATTCTAACAATTCTTCAACCGCCCTTCAAGCTATAATAAATAGTTATCAAGACCATAAAGGATATGACGAAGAAGAATTTCCTTTGGGGATTTTTACTAAAGACTATTATGAAGCTAAAGCTGAATTTGCAAAAGTTAAACTCGAAGAATTATCAAAAATCAATGTTGATGAGTTAAGCGAAACAGAAAAAATTTCTGTTGAGCTATTAAAATTTGTGCTTCAAGACCAAATAGATTTTTACGAGTTTGAAAGATTTTTAAATCCTTTGCTTTCAGATGCCGGCTTTCATAGTAATTTAAATTATAAGGTTAGAACATTGGCCAATTATAAGAACACGAAAGACTATTTAAACAAACTAAATGCTATTCCGGAATTTGTAAATCAGCATTTTGTAAATCTTCGGGAAGGATTAGAAAAAGGAGTATCGCAGCCAAGAATAATTTTTAAAGGATACGAATCGACTTATAATGATCATATTGTTGAGAATTATCAAGACAGTTATTTTTATTCGCCATTTAAGAATTTACCGGAAAGTTTAACCCAGGAACAAAATGATTCTGTTTTAAGTGCTGCCAAAGAAGTTATTGAAACTAAAGTAATCCCACAATTTAAACGCATTAAAGATTTTTTTGAAACAGAATACT
The DNA here is from genome assembly GCA_023141985.1 of Flavobacteriaceae bacterium. Lineage (GTDB taxonomy): Bacteria > Bacteroidota > Bacteroidia > Flavobacteriales > Flavobacteriaceae > PRS1. Next base: position 1,487 of record JAGLKH010000180.1, read on the forward strand.
TACCAAATACCCGAACAACCCTTGGCGTTTCCGAAACACCAAACGGGAAGG
>JAGLKH010000181.1 GCA_023141985.1 Flavobacteriaceae bacterium
AATCGTATCAATTTTTATACAACCAGCACACAATATACGGCTGAAGATATCCATAAAATTGGCTTAAGTGAAGTTGCCCGTATCAAATCACAAATGGAGCAAATAATAAGAGATTTAGGTTTCGAAGGTAGCTTTGCCGACTTTTTAACGTTCTTGAGGACAGATGAACAATTCTACGCCAAAACTCCACGGGAATTATTGATGATCGCTCGCGATATGGCTAAACGAGCTGACGAACAATTACCAAGATTCTTCAAAATTTTACCAAGAAAACCTTATGGAGTTGCTCCGGTACCTGCTGCAATTGCACCAAAATATACTGGAGGACGTTATGTAGGTACATCAAAAAACAGTACAGATCCGGGATACTATTGGGTAAACACCTATGATCTGCCAAGCCGAACATTATATACATTACCTTCATTAACCGTTCACGAAGCTGTTCCCGGACATCATTTACAGGGCAGCTTAAATAATGAGTTAGGCGATAGTATTCCGCAGTTTAGAAAAGACCTGTACCTGTCTGCTTATGGAGAAGGCTGGGGTTTATATTGCGAATTTCTTGCTGAAGAAATGGGAATGTACACAACACCCTATGAGCAGTTTGGGAAATTAACCTACGAAATGTGGCGGGCTTGTCGTTTAGTTGTTGATACCGGCATTCATGCCAAAGGATGGACCCGTGAGCAAGTTGTTAATTTTATGGCTTCAAATACAGCATTATCACTACATGAAGTAAATACTGAGACCGATCGTTATATTTCCTGGCCGGGACAAGCTTTATCTTATAAAATAGGGGAACTGAAAATTAGAGAACTTCGTAAAAAAGCAAAAGCTGAATTAGGATCAAAATTTGATATTCGAGAATTTCATGAAGTGATTTTAGAACAAGGTACAGTAACGCTTTCTATTTTAGAGGATAGAATTAACAGCTATATTGAGAATACAAAAAATGAGTAGATCAACTTTTGTTTGTATAGACGCCCATACTTGCGGAAATCCGGTGAGGGTAATTACTGCAGGAGGGCCAAATTTAAAAGGTGCTAATATGAGCGAAAAACGCCGGCATTTTTTAAAGGAATTTGATTGGATCAGAAAAGGCTTAATGTTTGAACCACGAGGCCATGATATGATGAGTGGTAGCATCTTGTATCCACCTCACAATCCAGAAAATGATTTTGCCATTTTATTTATTGAAACTTCAGGATGCTTACCAATGTGTGGACATGGAACCATTGGAACAATTACGGTAGCGATTGAAGAAGAACTAATTAAACCAAAGGAACCGGGGAAAATCAGAATGGAAACCCCTGCAGGATTAGTGAATGTTAAATACCAACAAACAGGAAAGAAAGTAGATTGGGTGAAATTTGTGAATGTAAAATCTTATTTAGCAGCAAAAGGCTTAACAATAGTTTGTCCCGAATTAGGAGAGCTAAGGTTTGATGTTGCTTATGGCGGAAATTTTTACGCTATTGTCGATCCTCAGGAAAATTTCTCTGGTGTGCATGATTTTACAGCAAGTAAAATTATTCAATATTCGCAAGTTGTAAGAGACAGAATTAATCAAAAGTATCCAAATTTATTTATTCACCCGGAGAATGATTCAATAAGAGATGTTACGCATTTGTTATGGACAGGAAATCCAATAGACCCAACATCATCTGGGAGGAATGCTGTATTTTATGGAGATAAAGCAATAGATCGATCGCCTTGTGGTACAGGAACCTCAGCAAGAATCGCACAACTTTATTCGAAAGGAGAATTACAAATTGGAGAAGAATTTATTCACGAAAGTTTTATTGGTTCAAAATTTATTGGTAAAATTGAAAAAGAAACTAATTTAGATGGTAGAATGGCAATCATTCCAAGTATTAAAGGTTGGGCAAAAGTTTATGGATATAATACTATTGTTATTGATAACGAAGACGATCCCTATGCGCATGGTTTTCAAGTAATTTGATTTGTTATCTCTTTATTAAATTAAGAAATGAGTAAAAGTGTAGTTGTTATTGGAGGTGGAATTATAGGATTATGTTCTGCCTATTATCTTCAAAAAGAGGGTCATCAAGTTACAGTTGTAGATCAATCCAATTTAGATGCAGGAGCATCTTATGTAAATGCCGGATATTTGTCTCCAAGTCACTTAATTCCATTATCGGCCCCGGGAGTGATGAAAAAAGGATTAAAATGGATGTTTAATTCTTCAAGTCCTTTATATGTAAAACCCCGTTTAGATTTAGATTTTTTAAAATGGTCCTGGGCATTCAATAAATCTTGTAATGCTAAACATGTAGCAAAATCAGCCCCGGTAATTAGAGATATTTCAGTATTAAGTCAGGAATTATTTGATGATATGAAGACTTCTGAAAACTTTAGGTTCCATTACGACAAAAAAGGCCTTTT
>JAGLKH010000182.1 GCA_023141985.1 Flavobacteriaceae bacterium
AAATGTTTGAAGAAGAAATAAAAGTAGCTCATTTGGCAAAAGATCTTGGATTAGAAGCAAGAATAGTTAATAAAGAAGAGATAAAAAAGTTAGAGCCAAATGTGGAGATCAATGCTATTGGTGCAGTATATTTTAAGTGTGATCATCATATAACTCCTCATGAATTCATGAAGGATCTAAAGCAACATCTAAGAAATGTTGGCGTGAAATTTTATATTAATGAGAGGGTTAAAGATCTCGAAATAACAAATGGAACAATTACATCAATAAAAACAGATGAGCAAACCTTGAATGCTGACGAGTTTGTGTTAGCTGCGGGTACATGGAGTGGTATTTTGAGTAAAAAATTAGGATTGAAATTATTATTGCAGGCAGGAAAAGGATATCGAATTGATACTGAAAGACAAACCGGAATTACTATACCGGCAATTATGGCAGAATCTAAGGCTGCAGTAACTCCTATGAATGGTTTTACTCGTTTTGCCGGAACGATGGAAATTGCCGGAATAAATCATAATATTAATAAAGTTAGGATTGAAGCAATTGCAAATGCTGTAACAGGTTTTTACCCGAATGTAAAACTAACACAAGAGGAAAAAAATAATGCAGCTTGTGGCTTACGTCCTGTGTCTCCTGATGGTTTACCTTATATTGGGAAATCTAAAAGATGTACCAACTTAACTATTGCAACCGGACACTCCATGATGGGTTGGAGCATGGCAACTGCAACGGGGAGATTAGTATCAGAAATTATTTCAGAAAAAAAACCGTCTTTAAATTTAGATCCATTCCATCCCGATCGAAAATTTTAGAGCTATTGGCCGTCTAAATCTTCAAGATTCAACCTCATATTAATCAAGTGTTTTTTAAAACCTGTCTTTTCATATGCTTTAATAGCAGGTAAGTTATCTTCATAAACATCTAATCTAATTTCGTCAATATCTTTTGCTTTACACCATTTAAGTAATGCGTCAATAATTAATTTGTTTAGTCCTTTTCCTCTATGAGATTTTGGAACAAACATGAAGCCTAAATATCCTTGCTTTTTATGCTTTAAATAATGCCTGTCGCTTTTAATTTTTGCATAACCGGAAGAAACAATCTCATTATTGATTTCAACAACAAATACATCAGAATTTTCATTGGTTATTAACTCCGAAATATCATAATAGTTAATATTACCATCTTTAATTGTAGGATCAAAAGGGCGTTCTGCTTCTATAATACCTTGTTCAAACTCTAAAAGTGTCGGAATATCGTTTAAGTTTGCTTTTCTTACTAAATAATTCATATTTAACAGGACATATCAGCAACAATTTTCCATTCACCATCTATCTTTTTAAAGATAATCATAAACACCCCATTGGCATCTCCAACAGGTCTTACTAAATGGTATTCTCCCATCACGAAATAGGCAGCATCATTTATTTTAGAAATATCGTTGATCTTAAAATTTAATGTTCCTGTATCATCCTTAGTAGGATATCGTTTTTTGTAATTAGACAAAGTCTTTTCCCAGCCATAAGTCAAGCCACTACTTCCATAAAATTTTAAGGAGTCACTTTCCCAATAGCCCTCCATAAAACCTTCTAAATCATTATTAGACCAAGCGCTTTCTTGCGTCTTCATAATAGAAAGGATTTCTTGTTTGTCTTGTACTTGACTATCTTCTGGCTGACAAGAAAAAATTAGAAAAGCAAATAAAATTATGTAACTATTTTTCATGATCTATAATTTAATAAAAATAACAGGATTTAATTAATAAGTGCAATACCTGGTTTAAAATTAGATAAAAATACTTCGCTAGAAGTTTTATGGCCTAATTATTTACAATTGCTTTCTAAAATATGATTTAAATCATATAATGAGTAACATTTGTTACATAATTTTGCATATACAATAATTTATAAAAACCTTAAATATCTTATTATGAGAACTATTAAATTCCTTTCTGTAATGGTAATGATCGCTACATTTTTTATAAACTGTACCCATGATCAAGAAATAATTGTTGGTCCACAAGGGGACCCGGGAATCGATGGAGTTGACGGGGTTGATGGAGTGGATGGAGTAGACTTCTCAGCCGATTGTAGAACTTGTCATTCAAATGAACACAGAGATCCAATTAATGAGGCTTATGCAATTTCGGGACATGCCAGCGGAGGTTCTTGGGCTAGAGGCACCAGTGCTTCTTGTGCACGATGCCATAACAATGAAGGTTTTATTGATATAATCTCAGAGAATTTTATTGATGAAAATGGTTTTGCAACTGCTGATCCAGACGGCTACCTAATATCTAATCCTATAACTTGTACTGGCTGTCATACGGATCATAGGTCTTTCGATTTTGAAAATGACGGAAATGATTTTGCACTAAGGACTTTAGATCCAATAAATTTATTTATTGACCCAACTGTTGTAATTGATATAAAAAATGATAGTGATTTATTGGGGAAAAGTAATACTTGTGTTAATTGTCACCAACCAAGAAACAGTTATGCCATTCCGGCAGGAACTGAAGATTACGAAATAACCAGTTCACGTTTTGGGCCACATCATGGGCCACAATCTACATTATTTGAAGGTGTTATGGGTGCAAATATTCCTGGTGCAATAGGATATCCCGGTGTTGGTAACACCCCTCACAGGCAAGGAGCTTCTTGTACATCATGTCATATGGGTGAAACCACTAATGGACTTGACGGTTCACATACTTGGAATACAACTGCAAACGCTTGTGTAACTTGTCACCCAAATGGTGCTCCTACAGAAGTTGAAGGATATGCTACAGATTTCGAAACCTTACGTGGCTTATTATTGATTGAAGGCTCTATAACTGATTCGGATAGAACAGTTCCAGGTATTTATTCAGCAGCAGTAGCAAAAGCAACTTGGAATTGGAGAACATTATTAGAAGATCAAAGTGATGGTGTCCATAATCCTGAATATGCTAAAGCCTTACTTAAAAACTCAATTGAAGCATTACAAAATTAGTATAACTCTTATTTAAGAAAAATAATGTATTAATAGTAGCTTTTATAGTCTATTAATAAAATACATTCAAAACAATATTCCGATTCCTGAATTTATTTATTAATTTAGGGGTCGGATTTTTATTAAAGGCCTCGTGAGCCTGTGATTTCAATGTCAAAATCATGTATATAAAAAGTGTTTTTAGCTTATCCATAAAGTTTTTTTTGCATTAAATAATTTATGTAATATCTCTTTTTTTAAACTATGATAAAAATCATATATTGAGTAACATTTGTTACATAATTTTGTATAGAATTTAAAAACAAAAACAATTTTAAAACCTTAAATATCTTATTATGAGAACACTTAAATTATTTTCTGTATTGGTAATAATCACTACATTTTTTATAAACTGTACACATGATGACACCCCTTCTAATTCAATAATTGAAGTAGATCCGGGAGTTGGAGAAAGTGCTGACACCTTGTTAGTTCAAAGATTTTCTACAGCTCCAATTTTTGATGGAGATATAGATGATGTTTGGACTGAAGCCAGGCCACTAATAAACAAAGCTACTGTAACAGGCGCAGGAGACAGGGAAATCACTTTAAATGGTTCAAGCAATTTTGATGTATCATTAGAGCCTGTCGATTTAATGGATCCTTATACAGGAGAAAGCTACAAATATTCATTAAGAGGTGGACACGATGGTGAATACCTATACCTGTTATTTGAATGGGAAGATGATACTGATAGTAGAGATAGACAATCTTGGTATTTTAATGCTGTAACCAGCAAATGGCAACAAGAAAACAAATATGCAAATCATAAAAATGATAAATTTTATGAAGATAAATTTGGTTTTATGTTCCCTATTGGCGATCCTGAAGGTTTCGCAGGCGGTACTTGTACAGTGACTTGTCATAGTTCATTAACTTTAACAGGCGTTAACGAAGATGATGCTGGAAATAAAGTTA
>JAGLKH010000183.1 GCA_023141985.1 Flavobacteriaceae bacterium
AGTGGTCCTAAATACGTTATTCCGGGTAGAGAAAATTACTATTGGATTGAACAAGCAGAAATTGATGGTGGAATTGCAAAAGCAGTTACTGCAATTGCTGTTGATGGTACTTTAACTTATGATGGAGGAACAATTGATCCTAATGGAGACCCTGCTTATTCTCAAGGGTTTGGTAACAAAAGAATGCCAAGTGTAATTATTAACCCAGGTGGTGGAGAAAATGATCCTAGAGGTGAAGTACAAGTTAAATCTATACATACAGGTTCCGGGTGGCAATTAGAAATTAGAAGAAAATTAAATACAGGTGATCCTACTGATGCTGAATTTGTAATTGGACAAGAAATGCCTTTTGGATTAGCAATATTTAATAATGCTGCAATTGCTCATGGTCAATCAAACTTTTTAACCATGAGAATTGAAAATTAATCTTATCTTACTTAAATAAAAGTGCAGATTTAATATCTGCACTTTAAAAAAAAAAGGATTATAAAATTAAAACTCTCAAAAATGAAAAAACTATTTCAATTTATTATAATGATAATCATGGGTTTAGCAATAAACTCCTGTTATTATGATGCCTTCCCAGAGGAGGAAATCATAGATGAACCGGAAACACCAACAGAGGATGTTTCTTATCAAAACGATATCATGCCTCTATGGGCGCAATGTGTTGGATGCCATAGTGGTAATGAGCCACCTGATCTTAGAGATGCAAATTCTTATAATGCTTTAAAAAACGGGTTTGTTGTACCGGGAGATGCAGATGCTAGTACCTTATATAAATCTCTTTTAGGGGTTGGCGGTGTATCCTTAATGCCTCCAGGCTCGCAATGGCCAAATACTAAAATTAATTTGGTGAAAGACTGGATTAATCAAGGAGCTTTAAATAATTAACCTTAAAGAAATTAGACATGAAAATTTATAAAATATTATTTTTCGCTTTTTTATTGATATCCATATCTGTCTTTTCTCAAGAAAAGGAGAAGGATACAATTGTTAAAGAAAAACCTGAAAGACCTGCCTTTGAAAGTGCAACGCTTATAGACAACCCTACTAATGTTTTATTTAGTAAGAACACTTTAGAAGTTGTAATGTCTCATAGATTTGGCTTAATTAATGGAGGCACCAATGATTTAGTTGGTTTTTGGGCATCTTCAAATATTCGAATTGGTTTATCATATGCAATACACGATAGATTAACTATTGGTTATGGAACAACTAAATTTGATCGCTTACAAGATTTTAATTGGAAAGTAGGTTTGTTAAGACAAACGCGTTCTGATAAAATGCCTGTAAGTGTGACTTACTATGGTAATTTTGTAATTGATGCACGTCCAAAAGACACAAAGTTTACTCCATATCCTGGAGCACAACAAGTTTCAAGGTTTGGTGATCTCTCTGATAGATACTCTTATTTTAATCAATTGATCATTGCCAGGCGTTTTAGCCCTAAATTATCTTTACAAATAGCACCTAGTATTTCTCACTATAATGTTGTAAAAAACACTATGCGTAATGACATGGTAGCTATTGCATTTGGAGGACGCTATAAAATAAGTGACCAAACATCTATAATGGTTGATTATAGTCAGCCAATTACAGAATTCTATAGTGAGAACCCTCCTCCCGGAATTAGTTTTGGTGTTGAATTTGCAACATCAGCGCATTCATTTCAACTCTTTTTCACTAATTACAACGGGATTGTACCACAAAAGAATTATATGTTTAACCAAAATAACGGATTTGGTGCAGGTGATTTCAAACCCTTCGGTAAACGTGGTGGTGAATTCTTAGTTGGCTTTAACATTACTAGAAATTATAATTTTTAATTTAAATAATCCTTAACTTAGAGCAGTAAAACAGAAGAATTCCTATTTTAATTTTGTTTTACTGCTTAAAACAATTAAAGATTATAAAACGAGCATGATTAAAGTTTCTCAGTAAAGGAAATGATTAAAAGCGAACAGTCCTGATAGTTATCGGGATGACCGTTAAAAACATTAAAACAAACACCATGAAAAAAACAACTGGAAAAGGCAAACAAATATCAAGAAGAGGTTTCTTACCTATATTAGGAGGTAGCTTATTAATCCCTTTTCTAGGATTAGGTAATTCTATGCCCGAAAAAAAATTAATTTCTGACGAAGAAGAATATCAAACATTATTAAAACCAGACGGAACAACCGTTAAAGTTAAAGTTAGTGCTTTAAAGAAATCTAAAGTCATTAAAAAAAACATATCAAACAAATCCTTTCTTAGCTGGCTGGGCAAAAAAAACTAATTTCATTTAATTAATACTCCTCATGGAAGATAACAATAAAAACTCAAGACGTAAATTTCTTGATAAAGGATTAAAACTGGGACTTGTTACTGCAATTGGTGGTATTGGCTTATCAAAGATAACTTCCAGGTTAAACGCAAAAACGGAAAACAGTTCAAATCACAAAATGGAATTAATGACTACTGATGGCACACTCATTCAAGTGGATTCGTCAGAAGTTATGGAAGTAGAACACTCACAAGATGACAATACAAAATACAATATAAGAGAAGGCATGCCAAATCGAAAGTTTGTGATGGTTATAGATTTGGCAAAATGTAAAAATGCTTTAAAATGTGTAAGTGCTTGTAATAAACATCATTACATAACAGGTGAAAATGCCTGGCTTAAAGTTCACAAAATGCAGGAATCTAAAGACACAGCACCTTATTGGATGCC
>JAGLKH010000184.1 GCA_023141985.1 Flavobacteriaceae bacterium
GCTACCTTTAAAAGAAGAGATGGTTTAGTGTTGATTGATAATGAACGTTGCATTGGTTGTCGTTTTTGTATGGCAGCTTGCCCATATTCCATAAGAGTTTTTAATTGGAGCGAACCTGCCCAAGGTGAAACAAGTGAAATCACCATGCATATGGATATGGGAGATGAAAACCCTTCAATAGAATATGCAGGCTTACCAAGCAGAAAAGGAACTCCTGATAAATGTGATTTTTGTCCACATACAATAAAAAATGGTGAACTCCCTCATTGCGTAACTGCTTGCCCAAACGGTGTTTTTTATTTTGGCGATAAATACGAAGATACTGTTACCAATGGAGAGGAAACTTTAAGATTAAAACAACTATTAGTAGATAAAGCAGGGTATAGATTAATGGAAGAATTAGGTACGGCACCTAGTGTTTATTATTTGCCACCTGTTGACAGGTTAGTTGATTTTGAAGATGGCTTGAAAGACTATAATGAATTCCAATCTGTTGAAAAACCTGAATAATTATGAATCGAGCATGTTAAAATTTTTATCACCCAAAGAAATGATTAATAGCGAACAGCATGTGACCTCTAAAAAAATAAATTTAAACACATGAAAAATTACGATACATTACTTAACGATTTGGTTCCAAAAAAGTTTAGTAAACGAGGTACTATTTGGACAAGCATTTTAATTATAATTATTATTATAGGGATAATTGCATATATAGATCAAATAATAAAAGGGCAGGTTGTAACCAATATGCGCGATTATGCGCTTTGGGGGATTTATATCTCAAACTTTGTGTTTTTTGTAGCAACCAGTTTTGTAGGGTCAGTTACTGTTGCCATTTTAAGGTTAACCAATAACGAATGGAGAACTCCAATAGTTAGAATTGCTGAAATCATTACATTAGCTACCATTGTAATGGCAGGGGTCACAATTATGATAGATATGGCTAGGCCTGATAGATTATTAAATCTATTTATCTATGCCCGACTGCAATCACCAATAACCTGGGATGTAATAATTATACCGACTTCTATTGCTTTAAGTTTCTTATTACTCTATTTTCCATTACTACCTGATTTAGCGATCCTCAAAAAACATTTTAAAACAAAGAGCCCTCGATTAAGTAAATTGTACGGCAAATTGTCTTTAAATTGGAGAGGTAGTGTAGCACAAAAAGCCCTTCAAACTAAATCGATTAAAATTATCGCACTAATGATAATTCCTGTGGGTATACTATTGCAAACTATCGATGCCTGGTTATTCTCAACAACGTACAGAATTGGTTGGGATAGTACTAATATGGGAGCCTATTTTATTTCAGGAGCTTTTGTTGCCGGGGTTGGTGCTCTCATTACAGTAATTTACGTTGTAAGAAGAGTAAGAAAGCTAGAGGATTATATAACTGAGTTTCATTTTGATAAACTTGGTAAATTTTTAGTATTGGCTTGCTTAACATACCTTTACTTTAACATCAATGAATATCTAATCCCAATATTTACTGCGCCAGTAGAAGAAGACATTCATTTACGCACTTTAGTGTCTGGCGAATACGCACCTCTATTTTGGTTTGCTCAAATAGTAGGGTTACTTTTACCAATGGTATTATTATTATTCAAAAAAGGAAGAAAACCATTTCCAATGTTTATTATAGGTTTAATGGTAGTTGTAGGTTCCTGGTGGAAAAGATATATAATTGTTACCCCAACACTATTACACCCATTTTTACCTATAGAAGGCGTGCCTGAATCCTGGCATCATTATTTTCCTAGTTTACATGAGTGGTTAATTACTTTTGCAACATTAGCCATGGCACTATTAATAATTACGCTTTTAATAAGATATATCCCTGTGATACCAATACAAAGAACTGCTGATGAGAGAGGATTATTAGAAACCAATAAAAATACTGAATCATGAACTTTTCAAGAAAAAATCACGAACACCATAAAACCAACAGATGTTTTGTGAGTAAAAATCAACTGAATTATCGTTTTATTTTTCTTGCGTTAATAAGTGTCTTTTTAATTTCAACCGGCTTTCAGGATTTAAATGCACAAGCTGCTAAAAAAAATAAAATTAGATTAAAAGCCGATTATGTTAAAATAATGGATGGTGAAAGTTATCTTGATATCACTGCGACTTCTAAAATAGAAAAGAAAAACACTAAAGTTTCAAATATTGATTTAATTATTTATAATGAGTTTGATGATGAGAAAATTAAATTAGGTAATATACTTACCAATATGAAGGGTGAGAGTCGGTTTGTTATAAAAAATTTAAATGCTATTATACCTGACTCAACAAATACTTATACCATCTTAATTTCATTTAAAGGAAATGACTCGTTTAAAAAAGCATCAAAGAGAATTAGTTTTAAAAATGCTGATATCGAGTCCAAACTCATAGTAAAAGATAGTATTAATTATATAACTGCGACCTTAACAGACGCAAGTACTAACAGTCCAATTATAGAGGAATCACTTACTGTACAAGTACAACGTTTATTTAGGCCATTAAGAATTGGTGAAGAATTTAACAATACTGATGAGAATGGCACTATAGTTGTACAAATAGAGGAAGGAATACCCGGTGTTGATGGAAATTTAACTCTTGAAGTTGTTTTAAGCGATAATGATGATTACGGAACGGTAAAAGCTTTGGTTAATGCTCCACTCGGAATACCAATAGTCGATGAATCGGATTTTGATAAAAGAACAATGTGGGCACCAAGAAACAAAACACCTATATTCTTACTTATATTTCCTAATTTATTGATTTTCGGAATATGGGCTTTATTAATATATTTGATTATTAACTTATTTAAAATTTCTAAATCTAAAATTTAAAAACATGAAAACATTCAAAATTTTAACACTCATTGGAATTATTTCTTTTGCATTATTATCTTTTACTGCTATTGTACAAGATGAATGGATAGTGCCTGATGAATACGTCAACATGGAAAATCCTATAGACGCTGATACCGATAAAGCAATAGGCAAATCACTTTATAATAAACATTGTAAATCTTGCCATGGTAAAGA
>JAGLKH010000185.1 GCA_023141985.1 Flavobacteriaceae bacterium
CCAAAAGCTGAAGATCAAGAAGGTGACTTGGGAGATTTTTCTTCTGAAGATTTTCAAGCACAATCTGATGGAGCTTTATTCTACAAAACTACTTTTGGCAGGGACGATATGCCAGAATATACTAAAAAGATGCCTGATGATGAAGATCGTTGGTTAATTGTAAATTACATGAGAACCCTTGCAGAATAGTTAGTTATAAACTACATACTGTGTGGCTAGTCCTAAAAAAACCGAACAAATTGTTCGGTTTTTTTATTAAGTATAGTTTTAAGTTACTTCAGAATTAGTTTATGTGACTAATGTTACAAAACATGACATAAATCATTAAATACCTAATAATTACATTTTACCTTTGAGCTAAATAGTTATAACGTTCTATACTAATAGAAACAAGGCTTTTGTAGTTTTTTTAATAATTATATAAACACATTTTGACCTTTAACTCTTAAATAAAAATGACGTTATAATCTATTTGTTTTTTACAATACATTAAATTAACTCAATTAGTTTAAACACAGGTTATGGAGGATAAAAAACCCAAAACTGATTCTGGCAGAAGGCAATTCATAAAAAATATTTCAACTGGAAGTATTCTTGCCGCTTCTGGATTAGCACTTAGTTCCCTTTCTTCTTGTAAAGAATCATCACAAGAAAAAACTACATTATTAACAACAGATGGAAAATTAGTGCAAGTTCCTAATTCGGAAATTGAAAAAATGGAACATTTACATAAAGGTGCGCCTCCCAAAGATTCGCGACAAGGTATCCCCGGGAAAAAATGGGTTATGGTAGTAGATCTTGGCAAATGTAAAAATGCCAGAAAATGTGTTCAAGCCTGTGACAAACATCATAGCCTGACACCAGACAGGCCTTATATTAAGGTTCTTGAAATGAAGGATAATGATAAATCTTCCCCATATTGGATGCCTAAAAAATGTTTCCACTGTGACAATCCACCTTGTGTAAAAGTTTGCCCGGTTGGTGCTACTTATAAACGTACAGACGGTATTGTTCTTATAGATAATGAACGCTGTATTGGTTGTCGATTCTGTATGGCTGCCTGTCCTTATTCTGCAAGAGTTTTTAATTGGGGGTCTCCTCCGGAAGGAGATCTAGATCTACCCTATTCTCCTGAAACCAGTCTTCCCAGCAAAATAGGCACGGTAGCGAAATGTGATTTTTGCCCGGAGATGCTTCGAGAAGGTAAACTACCACACTGTGTTCCTGCTTGCCCTAATGGTGTTCTCTATTTTGGAGACGAAATCGATGATACTGTTACCAATGGTGAAGAAACTGTGCGATTAAGCACTCTTTTACGTGATAAAGCAGGGTATCGATATATGGAAGAATTAGGCACAAAACCACGTGTTTATTATCTGCCTCCTGTTGACAGGATGTTCCCTTTTAAAAAGAACTCTGAAGAAAAAAGTGAATCATGAAAAAATCAATCAAGGAACAGCAAAAATATAGAACAAAAAGAGGGAAAGCTTTATTAGGCCATACGGTAAATACATCCTTAAAATATAAATTGTGGATTGCATTCCTACTTCTCATTATTATTATAGGTGGATATGCTTATTATCGACAGCTAAAGTTTGGACTTATAGTAACTGCAATGAGAGATTATACCTCCTGGGGGATTTACATCTCCAATTTTGTTTTTTTCGTTGCCATTAGTTTAGTAGGCTCATTGATCAGTTCCATATTAAAACTTAATAAAAATGTGTGGTCGAGGCCTTTAACCAGGGTGTCTGAAATTATTGCAGTAGCCGCTATTATCTGTGCGGCAGTAATTATTATCGTTGACATGGGTCGTCCTGACCGGTTTTTTTATGTTCTTACACATTTAAGAATTCAATCACCAATTATATGGGACGTTATTATTATTTCAACCTATTTAGTAATAAGTATATTATTGCTCTACCTTTCTTTACTTCCTGATATTGCGCTTTGCCGTGATCGCCTTACTGCAGTCCCTAAGTGGAAAAAAAGGTTGTATAGATTTACTGCTATCAATTGGAATAATCATCCAAAACAAGTGGCAATGCTTCAAAAAGTTAGCAGAATATTAGCAATAACAGTACTTCCTGTCGCATTTGCGATCCATACAGTAACCTCCTGGTTATTTGCCACAACCTGGCGTCCGGGATGGGATAGTACCAACCTGGGGCCTTATTTTGTTTCGGGAGCTTTTATGGCAGGTGCTGCTGTAATTATTTTTGTAATGTATTTAATTAGAATACATTTAAAACTTAAAAAATATATTACAGAATACCATTTTGAAAAAATGGGCAAGCTTTTAGTACTATTATCACTTGTATATCTTTACTTTAATATAAATGAGTATCTGGGCCCTGCCTTTAAAATGGTAGGTGTAGAAGGTGAGCATATCACAGAATTATTTGTTGGAAAATATGCCCCTATGTATTGGTTTGTTCAAATAGGGGGGCTTATTTTACCTATCATTTTATTGCTATTCAAACCATTTCGTAAACCTTTACCTATATTTATTATATCGTTATTCGTAATTTTGGGCGCATGGTTTAAACGATTTTTAATTGT
>JAGLKH010000186.1 GCA_023141985.1 Flavobacteriaceae bacterium
AAGCGAGTTTTTTTGTTTTATAATTTGTTAATTTTTTCTATTAAAGCTCTGCCTTTATCTTCAAGGTCTTTATTAATAGCCTTAAAATGTGCCTTTTTATTTTCTACACTTCTATCGTTAACTTTTGCAATGAGATCATCAAAAGTTGCAATAGCTTCATCTATAATTGCTTCGCTTTTTTTAGTGTCCTTATCTGTATTAGAATATTCCCATACATAAACCGCTTCAATGATATCTCCTAAAACATAATTGATATCTTTTTTAAGGTCCCTGACGTTTGCCATAATTATTGTTTATTAATTTAGATTGCAAAATTACACATAAACTTCTAAAAGTTTAGCATTTTGTGCAGTAATTTGATAAGATTTCATTGCAGCTGGGAGTAAAACGGTTTCTCCCTTTTTTATTTGCTCTTTAAAACCATTAGCAGAAATTTCAGCTTCACCACCAACACATAAATAGATAAGAAATGAATCTTTATGGTTATTCATATCTATAGTTTTATTTATATGAAGATAATTAGTTGTAAAATATGGACAACTTACCATTTCATTGGATTGATTTTTCTTTTTTGGATAGGAAACTCTATAATCGTTTTCCATTTTAAAATTTATAGCATCAATAGCAAGATCATTATGTAACTCTCTAGATTTTCCTTGTTCATCCACTCTATCCCAATCGTAAACTCTATAAGTAATATCACTTGTTTGCTGAATTTCCGCAAGCATTACTCCTGCTCCAATAGCATGGACACGCCCTACCTCAATAAAATAAGTATCACCTTCATTTACTGTGTCAAAATTTAAAATTTTAGGAAGCGTTTTATCTTTAAGATGTTTTAAATAGATTTCTGGATTTACTTTTTTGTTAAACCCAACAATTAAATTTGAACCTTCATCCGCTTGCATTACATACCACATTTCAGTTTTTCCAAATGAGTTATGGCGTTTAGCAGCTAATTTATCATTAGGATGCAACTGAATTGATAGATCTTCTTTAGCGTCTATAAACTTGATTAATAGTGGAAACTTATTTCTAAACACTTTAAAATTCTTCTCACCAACTAAATCAGCTTTAAAAATTTCTAAAAGCTCTTTTAATGATCTTCCACTTAAATCTCCATTAATAACTATTGAAGTATCGCCTTCTACATCACTAATTTCCCAGCTTTCTCCAATGTTTGGTAAATCGCTTTCCTTATTAAGAAGTGTTTTTAATTTTTTTCCTCCCCAAATTTTTTCTTTTAAAATGGGCTTAAATTTTATAGGATATAATTTGTCCGTCATGAATTACTTTCCTGAATACGTTACAAAATTGCGAGGAGTTTCATTTAGTATAACTTCAAGGTCTAAACGTGAACTTAATTTTGGTTTAATTTTGTTATATATCACAACAACAATATTTTCAGCAGTTGGATTCAATTCTTTAAATTCTGGGACTTCAATATTTAGATTCTTATGATCGAAAGCGTCTTCAACTTCGTTTTTAATAATTTCTTTTAAAGTTTTAATATCAATAACATAACCTGTAGCTGCATCAATTTCACCTGTAACACTCACTATAAGTTCATAATTATGGCCATGAAAATTAGGGTTATTACACTTACCAAATACTTTTAGATTTTTTGAGTCACTCCAATCCTTTCTATACAAACGGTGTGCAGCATTAAAATGTGCTTTCCTACTAACTGTTACTCTCAT
>JAGLKH010000187.1 GCA_023141985.1 Flavobacteriaceae bacterium
TCTACTTTAATATCATTAAGTGACATCCATTTCCATGAAGCCACTTCACTTTTATTAATTTTGGGCTCTTGATTATATTTACCTATAAGCACATGATCGTATTCATGCTCGGTTAATCCATTATCAAAAGGTGCTTTATAAATAAATGAAATGGATTCCTGTAAATCTATTTCAAATCCCATTTCTTCTTGTAAACGTCGTTTTCCTGCTTCAATATTGTTTTCGCCATTTCGTTGATGACTACAACAAGTGTTAGTCCAAAGCCCAGGGGAATGGTATTTATCCACTGCTCTTTGTTGCAGCATTAATTCATTATTATCATTAAAAACAAACACTGAAAATGCACGATGTAAAACTGCCTTTTCATGGGCTTCAAGCTTAGGCATCAATCCTATTTGCTCGTCTTTTTCATTTACAAGAATAACTTTTTCTTCTATCATGGTGTAAAAATACCAAGTAAAATTATAAAATACACCAATGAGTAGATAAAATTAAAAAGACCTTTAGTCTATAATTCAAATTGTAGCTAATAATAGTATCTTTGCAACCGATTTGTAATAAAGAATATGAGTTTTTTAAGCGAAATTAACAGGCGACGAACCTTTGGCATTATTTCACATCCAGATGCTGGAAAAACAACACTAACAGAAAAGTTATTACTTTTTGGTGGTGCAATTAATGAAGCTGGTGCAGTAAAAAGTAATAAAATAAAAAAAGGAGCTACCAGCGATTTTATGGAAATTGAGCGCCAACGTGGAATTTCTGTTTCAACTTCTGTGCTCGCATTTGAATATAATGGCATTAAAATTAATATTCTTGATACGCCTGGGCATAAAGACTTTGCCGAAGACACTTTTAGAACACTTACTGCTGTAGATAGCGTTATTGTTGTCATTGATGTCGCAAAAGGTGTTGAAGAACAAACTGAGAAATTGGTAGAAGTGTGCAGAATGCGAAATATTCCTATTATAGTTTTTATTAATAAATTAGATAGAGAGGGTAAAGATGCATTTGATTTGTTAGATGAAATTGAACAAAAATTAGGATTAAAAGTCACTCCATTGAGTTTTCCAATTGGAATGGGCTACGATTTTAAAGGTATTTATAATATCTGGGAAAACAACATTAACCTATTTAGTGGAGATAGTAGAAAAGATATTGAAGATACTATTGAGGTTACAAATTTGGCATCAGATGAATTAAACACCCTTATTGGTGATACTGCTGCAAACACATTAAGAGAAGAGTTAGAACTGGTTGAAGGTATTTATCCAAAATTTAATCAAGAAGACTATTTAAAAGGAGGCCTACAGCCTGTGTTTTTTGGTTCAGCTTTAAATAATTTTGGAGTAAGAGAATTATTGGATTGCTTTATAGAAATTGCTCCAAAACCAAGACCAAAACAAAGTGAAGAGCGTTTAGTAAAACCTGAAGAAGAAAAATTTACAGGCTTTGTATTTAAAATTCATGCCAATATGGATCCTAATCATAGAAACAGACTAGCTTTTGTTAAAATAGTTTCTGGAGTTTTTAAAAGAAACACTCCGTATTTGCATGTAAGACATAATAAGAAGTTAAAATTTTCAAGTCCAAATGCTTTTTTTGCAGAGAAAAAAGAAATTGTTGATATCTCGTATCCCGGAGACATAGTAGGATTACAAGATACTGGCAATTTTAAAATTGGTGATACATTGACTGAAGGTGAAATCCTAAATTATAAAGGTATTCCCAGTTTTTCACCCGAACACTTTAGATATATTAATAATGCCGACCCCTTAAAATCGAAACAACTCAATAAAGGTATTGATCAATTAATGGACGAAGGTGTTGCGCAATTATTTACTTTAGATCTTAATGGCAGAAAAGTAATTGGAACTGTTGGCGCTCTGCAATATGAAGTTATTCAATATAGATTAGAGCATGAATATGGTGCTAAATGCACCTATGAAAATCTAAATGTGCACAAAGCCTGCTGGGTGGATCCTGAAGATGAAAAAAATGATGAATTTAAAGATTTTAAAAGAGTTAAACAGCGTTTTTTAGCAAGAGATAAACAAAATCAACTGGTCTTTTTAGCAGATTCCTCTTTTTCTTTGCAGTTAACAGAACAAAAATATCCAACAATAAAATTCCATTTAACATCTGAATTTAATTAAGTTTTGCTGCTATTTTTAAGTATCAATTATGGTGAATTTTCATTATTTATATCGGATTTATTAGCAAATATTTGTTTTTAATCGGATTTTTTATACATTTGAACGATTATTTAATTGTAATTTAGTTATGATAAATAGATTTAATAATAGATTCATAACCCCAAACATGAACTACTTATGGAAACTCTTGCTAATGTTTTCAGTAATGATGATATTACTGTAACCTTCGAACCTTACGTTTGTATACACGCAGAAAACTGTGCTAAAGAACTATCTGAAGTTTTTAGAACTTCTGTAATTCCGTGGATTAATTTAGATGCTACAAAAACGAAACGAATTATTAAACAAATAAATCGTTGTCCTTCCGGTGCTTTAAAATATGAACTTAATACTAATAAAAAAGTTAGTGCTTAATAATACTAAACCACTATAGACTAAAGTACCATAGGTTTTATAATGAATGAAATTCGTATGGTTAAGATAGTTTTAGCCAGAAGACCGATGGCCGAAGAATTTCTTCGTGCTTCGTTCTCCTATCTTCTGTCCTTGAAAATATTTTTAGAAACTAAAGAGAAATGCACTAATTCCGATAGATATCGGAAGCATAGTTTTAACTACATTTGAGACCAATAAAAAAGCCTTTGAAATTATTTCAAAGGCTTTTTTATTTATGCTTGACCTGTAGGCCCGAAATTAAGAGGCATTGGTGGTTGCTCATAATCTTTAATTTCACCATGTGCATTTTCGAACCTCTTGACATTTTCACTTAAAGCTTTAGTTAATCGTTTTGCATGTTGAGGTGTCAAAATAATTCTAGATTTCACCTTGCTTTTAGGAGTCCCAGGCATTATACTTACAAAATCTAAAACAAATTCAGATACAGAATGATTTATTATAGCCAAATTAGAATATATTCCTTCAGCTATTTTTTCGTCTAATTCTATATTAATTTGACCCTTTTTTTGCTTTTTATTATTATCGTCTACCATAACTTTGTTTTTATAATAAGATTATCTTAAAAGTTGTCATTTCGACCAAATGTGAGAAATCGCACTATAATATTTTATCATTGATAATACAAGATTCTCGTTTTACCTTAGATTCCCACCTTCGTGGAAATAGTTCGATTTTCCAACTCTGAAAAAGCAGAGTTGGAATCTTACTAATGATAATTCATTTCTTCTTTTGCCTGCATCATTTCATCAAACTCCTCTTTAGAACCTACAATAATATTCTCGTAGTTTCTCATTCCTGTTCCAGCAGGTATTCTATGTCCTACAATAACATTTTCTTTTAAGCCTTCAAGATAATCTATCTTACCATTTACTGCTGCTTCATTAAGAACTTTTGTAGTTTCCTGGAACGATGCTGCAGAGATAAACGATTTTGTTTGTAGAGATGCCCTTGTAATACCTTGAAGAATTGGCGTTGCTGTAGCTGGATTTGCATCTCTCCCTACAACAAGGTTTTTATCTTCACGACGCAAAATAGAGTTTTCATCTCTTAACTCTCTCGCTGTAACCATTTGACCAGGTTTAAAATTTTCTGAATCTCCAGCATCTTCAACTATCTTCTTACCAAAAATATCATCATTTTCTTCAATAAAATCAGATTTATGAACCAATTGATTTTCTAAGAAAATTGTATCTCCCGAATCAACAATTCTAACTTTTCGCATCATCTGTCT
>JAGLKH010000188.1 GCA_023141985.1 Flavobacteriaceae bacterium
AAAATGAAATAACAGACGCACAAAGAAAAAGACTCATAAATATTGCCGGAAAATGCCCGGTTGTAAAGATGGTTAAAAGTGAAACGATGATAGAGACAACAATTAATTAAAAAGTAATGAAAAAAATAATTGTCTTTGCTGGTAGCAATAGTAAAAGCTCAATAAACAAGCAATTGGCTGTTTATGCTGCTAGCCAAATTAATGAAATTAAACAAATAGTTTTAGATTTAAATGATTTTGAATTGCCTATATATAGTATTGATTACGAAATGGAATATGGTATACCGGAAAATGCTCAAAAATTCTTAGATGAGATAAGATCATCAGATGGCATAGTATTGTCATTAGCAGAACATAATGGTGCATATTCCGCGGTGTTTAAAAACGTAATCGATTGGATGTCGAGAATAGATGGAAAACTTTGGAATGAAAAACCTATGTTATTAATGGCAACATCGCCAGGTGGTAGAGGTGGTGCTACAGTTATAGAGATTGCTAAAGGACGTTTCCCATTTATGGGCGGAAACATAGTTGCAGATTTTTCCTTACCTTCATTTGGTCAAAATTTTTCTGAAGCAGGCATTGTAGATGCCGTTTTAAAACAAAACTTAGATGTCGTTATCTCTAATTTTGAAAAAGCCATTTAGTAAATAACAAAAAAACACTAAAGAAATGAAAACAGAAACTAAAGTAGAAGTATTAGAAAATGGACCATTAGTAGTTCACGGAACTCTAGAGATTATAAGTTCTAGTGGCGAAAAGAAAATCAGAGAAAACAAAACAGCATTTTGTAGATGTGGTGTATCACAAAATAAACCATATTGTGATGGTGCTCATAGAAATGCTGAATTTAAAGGCTAATTAATGGGAGACATTTCTAGAGATATCAATTCTAAGTTTGCTAATAATAAAATAAAAGCATCTTTAAATATTATTTATACAGCAAATTGGATTAATAGCCATCAAAATAAGTTTTTTAAGCCTTATGGTATTTCTCCTCAGCAATACAATATTTTAAGAATATTAAAAGGTGCTAATAAGCCTTTAAAAGTGCAAACTATTAAAGATAGAATGTTAGAACGCTCTCCAAACGCAACACGTTTAATGGACAAATTATGTATTAAAAATTTAATAGAGCGTATTTCTTGTCCAGATGATAGAAGAGTAGTACACATCAATATTACAAAAAAAGGAATCAAATTATTAAATAAAATTTGCAAACATTTAAAAAAGGATATGTTAGAAAACTTAAGTGAAGAGGAAGCCATTCAATTAAGTGATTTGCTTGATAAAATTAGATAATAAAGATAAGTAAATGAATACTGTATTACACAAAGCAAAAGATAGAGGTTTTGCTAATCATGGATGGTTACAAGCAAATCATTCATTTAGTTTTGCTAATTATTATAATCCTGAAAAAATACATTTCGGTGCTTTACGCGTCTTGAATGATGATATTATTACACCTAAAATGGGATTTGGAACACATCCGCATAACAATATGGAAATAATCACAATTCCTTTAAAAGGAGTGTTAAAACATAGGGATTCTATGCATAATGAATGGCAATCTGTTTTGCCAGGAGAAGTCCAGGTAATGTCTGCTGGAACTGGAGTTGAACATTCAGAGATTAATGGCTCTACGGAAGAACATTTAAGTTTATTTCAAATTTGGGTGATTCCTAATAAAGAAGATGTTGTACCACGTTATGAGCAAAAACATTTTGAAGATGTAGAAAGAAAAAACATGCTACAAACATTGGTGACATCTATTGATGAAAATCATGAGGGAAGTTTAAAAATTCATCAGGATGCTATGATTTCTCGTATTGATTTAGAAAAGCATAAGTTTAGTTATAAGCTTAAAAGCAAAAATCATGGTGTTTTTGTTATGAATATTTATGGCAATGTTTCAATTGAAAATGAAATTATTAGGACTCGTGATGCTATTGCAATTTCAGAAACTGATAGCTTTACTGTAACATCAAATGATGATTCTGCACTATTATTTATTGAGGTTCCAATGTTATAAATAAAATATATTAGATGAATTGAAGTGTTAAGCATTCAAAAAAACCGATATTTGTGTTTCATTTTGCGCAAAGGATAGTAGTGGCATCCTTTTTTATGTAGAATTTAGTTTCACCTTTTTTTGAAACATCTTGTTTGAGCATAAAAAAGATATAACGAATAGCCTGGTTCTCCAAAGTCCTGACGAAGGAGAATGCGTCCAAAAACTAATTAATTATGTCAATGAATAAAAACACAGTGTTGGCTTGGGCTACCACAATTATGATTTTAGTAGGATTAGGATTAATTGCTCTGGGAGCATTTCGATACGACGAAATAGCCGGTTGGGGATTTGCAGCGGTAGGCATTGGCTTTTTTGCGATAGCTTGGGTGTTTAATGCTTTAAAGGGAAGAGTTTAGCGATTTACGATTGAAGATTTACGATTTTAGATTTAAGAAGTCAACCAATAAAATTTATACAAAACCTTTTGCATCTTTATGTCTTTGAGTTTTTGCAAAAAAAGATTAATAATTTTGTCTACTTCCCCAATAACTACTTATAACCCAATAACTAATAACTACAAAAAATGAGTGACGAAAAAAAGGTAATCTTTTCAATGTCTGGTTTAACCAAGACATTTCCAGGGGCTAACACTCCAGTTTTAAAAAACATTTATTTAAGTTTCTTTTATGGTGCTAAAATTGGAATTTTAGGACTTAATGGTTCAGGTAAGTCAACATTATTAAAGATAATTGCCGGTGTTGATAAAAATTATCAAGGAGATGTTACATTTTTACAAGATTATTCTGTTGGTATGTTGGAGCAAGAACCACAGCTTGATGAACATAAAACCGTTATGGAAGTAGTTCGAGAAGGTGCTGCTGAAACGGTTGCCATTCTTGATGAATATAATAAGATAAACGACATGTTTGGCTTGGAAGAAGTGTATTCTGATGCTGATAAAATGCAAAAATTAATGGACAGGCAAGCTGTGCTTCAAGATGAAATTGATGCTGCAGGAGCTTGGGAATTAGATACCAAATTAGAAATTGCCATGGATGCTTTGCGTACTCCTGATGGAGATAAAAAGATTAGTGTGTTATCAGGAGGAGAGCGTCGTCGTGTTGCCTTATGTAGATTATTATTGCAAGAACCAGACGTATTGCTATTGGATGAGCCTACTAACCATTTAGATGCAGAATCTGTACATTGGTTGGAGCATCATTTAGCACAATATAAAGGCACTATCATTGCAGTAACTCATGATAGATACTTTTTAGATAATGTGGCTGGTTGGATTTTGGAATTAGATAGAGGAGAAGGGATTCCCTGGAAAGGGAATTACTCGTCGTGGTTAGACCAAAAATCGAAACGAATGGCTCAGGAAGGTAAAGTAGCTTCTAAAAGACAAAAAACGTTAGAGCGTGAGCTGGAATGGGTTCGTCAAGGTGCCAAAGGTCGTCAAACCAAGCAAAAAGCCCGTTTGAAGAACTATGATAAATTAATGAGTCAAGACCAAAAGCAATTAGATGAAAAGTTGGAAATATATATTCCAAATGGACCACGTTTAGGAACCAATGTTATTGAAGCCATTGGTGTAAGTAAAGGTTATGAAGATAAATTATTATATGACGATTTAAATTTTAACCTTCCACAAGCAGGAATTGTTGGTATTATTGGTCCAAATGGAGCAGGTAAAACAACCATTTTTAGAATGATAATGGGAGAAGAAACACCCGATAAAGGAGCGTTTAAAGTAGGTGATACCGCCAAAATCGCTTATGTAGATCAAGCGCATTCTAATATCGATCCTGAAATGTCGATTTGGCAAAACTTTAGTGATGAGCAAGAACTCATTATGATGGGAGGAAGGCAAGTAAATTCACGTGCATATTTAAGTCGATTTAATTTTAGTGGTAGTGAACAAAATAAGAAAGTAAAACTGCTTTCTGGCGGTGAACGTAATCGATTACATTTGGCAATGACTTTAAAGGAGGAAGGCAATGTATTACTTTTAGATGAGCCTACTAATGATCTTGACGTTAATACTTTACGTGCTTTAGAAGAAGGCCTGGAAAACTTTGCAGGCTGCGCTGTAGTCATCTCTCACGACAGATGGTTTTTAGATAGAATATGTACACACATTCTTGCTTTTGAGGGTAATTCTCAAGTGTATTTTTTTGAAGGCTCTTTCTCTGATTATGAAGAAAATAAAAAGAAACGTTTAGGAGGTGATTTAATGCCTAAACGTATAAAATATAAGAAGTTAATTCGATAATATTCTAATAATGATCGTATAAATGTCCTTCGGTAAAGTCTTTGTAAACTTTGTTATCTTCTTCCGATTGTAAATTAGAGATATTACTTAATCGTTTATTCTCAGCTTTGAGTGTAAAAAATCTTCTAACTCCTAACAGCAATAATACAAGAAAGATAAATATTGTTATTGACAACATTACTACAAGGTTAATCTGCTCAATTAAAAAAAATGAATGAATAGTCGTTGGTAATAAATTATACAACATGATAGGCCATGATTTGGGGTTAATAGCATAACAAATATACTACTTTTATTTAAAAAAACAATAATATTATGATATTATTTGTTTGAATACCAGTATAATAGCTGTAGTTAAAAAGTATTATTTAAGTCAAAATCAATTCCATCTTAATATTACTTCTTAAGTATGGCGAGTTAGTTTCTAAAGGCAATTCTACAAAACCATATTTTTTATAAATATAAATTGCATTTTCTAATTTTGTATTTGAGTATAGCATTAGTGCTTTAAAATGATTTTGCTTTCCAAAATCTATACAATGCTGCAGGAGTTTTTGTCCAATTTTTAATCCTCTATGCCCTGGAGAAACAGCCATTTTAGTGAGTTCTAAAATCTTTTTGTCTTGTGTAGGCATTAGAGCAACAGTACCTACGATAGAATTATTAAGTTTTGCAAAAAAAATATAACCTCCTTTATTAATAATATAGTTTTGAGGTTTACTTAATACTTCTTCATCGTAATCTTCTACAAAAAAAAAGGTTTTCAGCCATTCAATGTTTAGATTATAGAAATCTATTGCATATTTATTATTGAAAGTAATAATATTAATTTCCATTGGACTTTATAAAATCTGTTATTAAATTGGCTATAAACAAACCGATTTGAGCTTTGTTTTTTTTACCTGGAGCAGCCTCACTAATATGGAGATAAGTTGCATTTTTTTGTTTGGCGAAAAGATGCAAAAATGATCTGGCTTTATTTATGCTAAATCCTGATCCCATAATTTCACTACTTGCTATATTTTGTATTGCATTACAGTTAATTTCAATTCCAAATGAAGAATTAGAAACATGCTCCACTGCACGTTTAATTTCTGATTTAAACTTTAACTCTTTCCTTATTTCTATAGCTTCAAATGTATTGTAATCAATAGATTTTAATCTATTAATTGTTCTAAAAACAGTAGAAGAAGTATCATTTTCATGAATTCCGAAAATATAATATTTATCTAAAAATCCTTCATAATGAGCATAAGAAAAAGGATTAGCATTATGTCTGCCTTTTACAACCATAAAACCAAAATGCGGACTTAAATTAACTATATTAATTGCTTTGTTTAATGCAAGAGATGTTCCCTTTATATTTCCGTAGGCATTATTTTGTCCACCACCAATTATGATTGGTTTTTTCCCTGCTTTAACTATATCGTATACAATTTGAGTAACATACTTATCGATATCTGCCACCATTTTACGGGCAAATTTAATATCGCTTGCTTTTTTATGGTTAAGTGTCGATACAGTTTCTAATTCATTAATAAAATCTAAATACCCTAAAACGGCTACCCTTTTAGAAGTATTAAAATGGTTATTTTGAGTGTTTATTAAAATTTTTATTGTGGCTTCCCAAGCTTTTGAAGTTCCTGATTTTCCGTAGTTTGCAAATACACCAACATCTTCCGGAATACCAAATAAAACATAGTCAACGTCCAAATTTTTAAGTTGCTCGTATATATTGCAAGTCTCAGTAATTAAATGAATATAGTTACCAAATTTTGATTTATCAGATTGCTTATTTAATAACTTATTTTTATCAGTTTCGGTAAAGAGAATTAGTTTTTTCATTAAAAAAAGTAAGCAATTACAGGGTTACTAAAATACAATTAATTTACTTTGAATTTATTAATGCAATAATAATTTTAATTAAAAAATAACGTTTAACAAAAAAATCGATTTACAATTATGGAAAACAAAACTGAAAAAAACAACAGAAGTTTAAAAGTAGTCTTAGGCATTTTAGTATTACTACTTGTAGCAACAGCATTTTACACTTATACACTTTATAATGATAGTGCAAACACAGAAAAACAGTTAATACAAGAAAAAGAAGTTGTGATGAAAGACTTAAATAATATGGCAGATCAATATGATGTAGCTATAGGTGAAAGTGAAGTTGCAAATCAAAAATTAGTAGAAGCAAGAGATCGTATTCAAGGACTGATAGATTCCTTAAAAGTATCTGATAATAATGTTAGAAGTTTGTGGAGATATAAAAAGAAATTTTTAGCATTAGAGGATGAAATGGATGTACTTTTAGCTGAAAACGATTCATTAAAAGTTGAAAACGCATTATTGGCAACTGTTTTGGATAGTACTCAAATACAATTAGAAGAGCGTACAGTTTTTAATGACTCTCTATTAGCTCAAAACACCGAATTAGCCGATATTGTTGAAAATGCAGCTGTTCTATCTACTGCAGGTTTAAAAGGATTTGGAGTTATAGTGCGTAGTTCAGGTAAATTAGTACCAACCGAAAGAGCGAAAAGAGCTGATAAAATTAGAGTGTGCTATACAGTTACAAAAAACAGTTTAGTAGCTTCTGGAGATCAGGAATTTTTTGTACAGGTTTTAGATCCAAAGGATAATGTTTTAGGATTGAATGAACAAATTCAGTTTGAAGAAAAGGTGTTAAACTACAGCTTAATAAGCAAGTTTAATTATGAATCTAAGGATTTAGATATTTGTGAATTTATTGAACCGATAGGTGATGCAAGTTTTACAAAAGGACGTTATGTAATTAATATATTTAGTGAAAAGAATTTGGTTTCTACTTCTGGGTTTACTTTAGAATAAAGAAATAAAACATGTTATATAATTAGCCTTGAGATTTATCTTGAGGCTTTTTTTATATACACTCTCCATTAATAATAATCTTTTCAATATGGTTATTCCCAAAAGCGTAAGGCAAATAATTATAACTAGGCACTTCTTTTGTAATAATAAGATTCGCTTTTTTTCCTTTTGAAATACTGCCATATTCGTTGCTAATTCCCATAGCATATGCACCATTAATGGTTGCAGCATTAATAGCTTCTGCTGGAGTCATTTTCATTTTTATACAAGCAGTACTTACAACAAAATTCATATTACCGCTTGGTGTAGAGCCCGGATTATAATCGGTTGCAAGTGCTAAAGGTAAACCCGCATCAATTATTTGTCTTGCGGGAGTGTAAGGAATGCTTAAAAAATAAGAACAGGAGGGAAGCGCAACAGGCATTGTTTTACTGCTTTTAAGTGCAATAATATCATCAGAGTTTAATTCTTCAAGATGATCTACAGTAAGTGCATTATGTTTTACACCAAGTGCTACACCTCCAAAAGCATTAAATTGGTTGACATGAATTTTTGGAACTAATCCATATGATGCTCCGGCTGAAAGAATTTTATCGGTATCATTAAGTGAAAAATAGCCTTTCTCACAAAACACATCAATATATTGAGCGAGCTGTTCATTGGCTATTTTAGGGAGCATCTCATTAATGATAAGATTGATGTATTCTTCCTTATTGTCTTTAAATACACCTGGTAATGCATGGGCTCCAAGAAATGTAGCTTTTACTTTAATAGGAAAATCTTGTCTGATACGTTTAATAACGCGAAGCATTTTAAGTTCTGCTTTAACAGTTAAACCATAACCAGATTTAATTTCAATAGCACCTGTGCCAAGTTGCATAACTTCCTTAACGCGTTTTATGGATTGATTGTAAAGGTCATCTTCGTTAGTATTTTGAAGTTTTTCGGCTGAATTTAGGATGCCTCCCCCGCGACTGGCAATATCCTCGTAACTTAAACCATTAATTCGATCTACAAATTCTTGTTCTCTATTTCCTGCATATACAATATGAGTATGAGAATCGCACCATGTAGGTAAAACAATCTTTCTTGAAGCATCAATGATCGATTCTGCTGTAATACCTTTACTATCATTCATACTTCCATAATCTATAATAGTATCATTTTTAATTAAAACATAGGCGTTTTTAATAGTTGGGAGATGTTTCATTTCGGTTCCGGAAACCTTAGAAATATTAGCTTCTCTTACCTGTAATAATTCCTTTATGTTAGTGATTAAAATTGACATGAGCGCAAATTAGACCATTGGGATTAATTCGTAACAATAAAAATATAAAAATTATAGTTTTAACCTTTCCTAAGTTAGCATATTTTGTAGAAGATTAATATTTTTGCTTCTTTAAAATTAAGTTTAATACAATGAATCCAAATTTTGCTTTTTTAAATTCATTTGTTGATTTAACTGAGGAGGCTTTTCTTAGTCTAGATAAATTATCTACATTTAAAAGAATTAAAGCTAATACTATTATTACAAGAACTGGTGAAACACCTACTAAATATTACTTTTTAGTATCTGGCTTAATGCGTGGATATATAAATTCTGAAACTGGTAAAGAGCATAATAAAAATATTTTTTCTCCAATTAGTTTTGTGGCTTCATTCACTGCTTTAATTAATAAGAAGCCTTCTGAGCTAACCTATGAAACACTTACCGATTGCAAAGTTTATGAATTTGATTATAATGAAATAATGAATTTATGTAAAAAAGATTTAAGTGTATGCATGTTGTATACTAAAATTTTAGAACAGGTTTTTATTGGATATGAAAAACGTAATCTTGAGCTCATTACTTTAGATGCTACACAACGTTATCTTAAATTAAGAAAGCAAATGCCTAATATTGATGGTCTAATACCTCAATACCAAATCGCTTCATATTTAAACATTACCCCGGTACAATTAAGTAGAATAAGAAAAAATCTTAAATAATTTTTTGTTCTTAACATATGTTAAGATAAAAACGATTTTGTTGTAATATTTTTGCAATAGTATAATGGTTTTTCCTAAAAAAACGATTAATAGCTAACTAACTAACACCAAAAAAGCAGATGCGAAAGTATCTGCTTTTTTATTAGAAAAAAATTCCTCGAGGCTCAGCCTCGGGGATAGTTGATTTCAAGAAATTCTTTATTGCTATAAATTAAGACGTATTTATTCTTTTATAAATTTAAAAGTAGTATTGTAATCCTCAAATCTAATGAAGTAAATTCCATTATGAAGCTGAGAAACATCAAGCGGATTATTAGTTTTTAAAGTAGCATTCTTTATTTTTTTTCCTAATACATCAAAGACAGATACATTGAAGTCCTGAGTAAAAGGACCTTTAAAATGTAATTTATCGCTTGTTGGGTTAGGGTAG
>JAGLKH010000189.1 GCA_023141985.1 Flavobacteriaceae bacterium
CGAGAATAGGTCAATGTAGTGTACAAAGAAAATCCGTAATTACTTTATTTTTAAAGTGTTACGGATTTTTAGTTTTAATATATTTACGATTAATGTACTGTTAAATAATTTAGCTACATAAAACTTCATAGTTTAAGAGGTAACAAAACCCTCAAATTGCACGAAGTAATTCAAACTATTTCAAAAAAAAACAACCCCCGGCTCTTTAACACTCTACCCACCCACACACATAATCTGAATTTATTGTGTATGTACGTATATACGGTAATAAGGGTTTTAATTCTATTAAAAATCCATTAGCTTTGTAGGTGTATATAATGGAATAAACCCATAGGGGAGTTTATCCCTACGTTGTGGGCAATTAACAAACTCGTATTCTTATAATCACTGTATAGTAAAAAATTATAAATATTTATTTAAAATAAGCGCTAAGTATGAAAAACCAAGAGAAAGCCTTTAATAAAGATAGATTTTACGGTGTTGACGACAAGATTTTTGAGCGTATGATCTCGGTGAGACGGGATTTTCATCAGCATCCCGAATTGAGCTTCCAGGAAAAACGTACTTCGGAGGTTATTTGCGCTAATCTGGACAGATTGAAAATTAGCTATCGCCGTGTGGGAAAAACCGGGGTTATAGCGGATTTACCAGGTCGGGAGGGGGTTCCGATAATAGCACTTAGGGCGGATATCGATGCATTACCGATCATGGAAGAGACAGGACTGCCTTTTTCTTCTATTCATAAGGGGGTTATGCATGCATGTGGTCATGACGGTCACACCGCTATGCTCCTCGGTGTAGCGGAAATGTTTTCAAAAAATAAAGATCTTCCGGCGCCAGTCCGACTCATATTTCAGCCTGCTGAAGAAAAGGGGCCCGGCGCCAAAACTATGATAAAAGCGGGTGCCCTGAAAAACGTGGCCATGATATTCAGCGGACATGTAGATCGGCATTTCCCTACCGGCACACTAGTGGTTACAGAAGGTACGGTAAATGCCTCTACCGATTACTTCCATATCGAGATATTCGGCAAGAGTGGCCATGCCGCCCAACCTCATGAGGCGGTAGATGCAGTTGTTGTGGGTAGCCTGATGGTAATGGCCATTCAAACCATCGTCTCACGGGAAATCGATCCGGCTCACCCTGCTGTTATTTCAGTGGGCCAGTTTAAGGCCGGAGAAGTAGCCAATGCCATAGCCGGCCGGGCGATTCTTGAAGGCACTATCCGTGCCCAGGAAGCCCATGTCCGGAACCATTTTAATAAAGCCTTACGACGGATAGCTAAATCAGTCGGCACGTTACACGGGGCAGGCGTTAAGGTAAGAATCCTCACTGGAAATCCCATGCTGGAAAATTCTGCTGAAATGGCAGCTATCGGCCGGGAAGCTGCAATCAATGTCGTAGGTGAAAAGCAAGTTAGGAAACTCCACCTCGCCAACATGGGAGGAGAAGACTTTGGCTACTATTTGAAAGAAGTGCCTGGATGTTACATCCGCTACGGAGCCTGCTTATCCGGCAAGATGAATTACCCGGCGCATTCGAGCCGCTTCGACTTTGACGAAAAAGCAATGGCCTGGGGAGCAGCCTGGCTTTGTGAAGTGGCAAAAGTGGCCGGTAGGGTGGCTGCTGAATCTTAAAATTCCTTTCGGCTTTTCTTTGGTTCTGTCGCATCTTTTAAACTTTGATCGAAGATGCCGGAATATTTTTAATTTAAAATATTCCCAACTATTTTCCAACAATATTTAAATAAGCCTGAATTATACACGTCTTAAGTTTACAATCCTTAACTTTTAAGTTATTAATCAGAAAGAACAAAAGAGAGGATTAAGATTAGTATACACGGTGAAGCCAAGACTTCGACAATAATGATAATCCCCTCTCTTTTCT
This sequence comes from Flavobacteriaceae bacterium, assembly GCA_023141985.1. Classification (GTDB taxonomy): domain Bacteria; phylum Bacteroidota; class Bacteroidia; order Flavobacteriales; family Flavobacteriaceae; genus PRS1. The sequence continues at coordinate 1,888 of JAGLKH010000189.1, forward strand.
ACCTAAATTTCGTTCAGTTCTTTGAGTATTTTAAACTCGTTTTTAAGTTGTTGAAAGTAAAGTAGACCGTTCCTTCCATTAATACGAAAAGTGTTCTGTGATACTGGAATAAGTTTTGTTCTACCACCCATTGTGAGTGTATCTTCTGCAATTGTTAAATTAAGAGTTCTATTAAATTCTACTAGATTTTAGAAACCTAGTAGGATTTTTTAATTAGAAACACATTAGACCTACAAGGTTTCAAAAATCTTGCATGTCTTTTTATTTTACAAAGGAATATTCCCGTGTTTACGTTTAGGCCTATCCACTACTTTTCCTTCCAGCATTTGGAAAGCTTTTATTAATTTTCTTCGAGTGTTTTTTGGATAAATAACTTCATCTATAAAACCTCGTCTTGCTGCTCTGTAAGGATCTGCAAATTTATGAGCATATTCTTCCTCTTTTTCCTTCCATTTTTCTTCTGGATTTTCAGCAGCAGCTATTTCTTTACTAAAAATAATTTCAGCAGCACCCTTTGCTCCCATTACTGCAATTTCAGCAGTTGGCCAAGCAAAATTAAAATCGGCTCCAATGTGCTTTGAATTCATAACATCATACGCTCCACCATAAGCTTTTCGAGTAATAACAGTAACTTTTGGCACAGTTGCTTCACTTAAAGCGTATAATAGTTTTGCGCCATTGGTGATAATTCCATTCCATTCTTGATCGGTTCCCGGAAGGAATCCTGGAACGTCAACTAACACTAATAATGGAATATTAAAACTGTCGCAGAATCGTGTAAAACGAGCTCCTTTTACCGAACTATCTACATCTAAACAACCTGCTAAAAACATAGGTTGATTCGCAACGATACCTATACTTCTTCCAGCAATTCTTGCAAAACCTACGATGATGTTTTTAGCAAAATCTTTATGGATTTCAAAAAAGGAATCTTTATCTATAATTCCATCAATTACCTCATGCATATCGTAAGGTACTGTAGAGCTTTCAGGAATGATATCCTTTATTTCCTCTCTTAACTCATCTTTAATGATAAAAGGTAGCATTTTGGTTTTTTCCTTATTATTCTGAGGTAAATAGGAAAGTAACTTTTTAACATCGTCCAAACAAAGAATATCATTGGGTGAGGTTACATGAGTTACACCAGACTTCGTGGAATGCGTACTTGCTCCACCTAATTCCTCTGCTGTCACCACCTCATTAGTAACCGTTTTTACAACATTGGGACCAGTTACAAACATATAACTGGTTTCTTCAACCATTAAAGTGAAATCTGTTATCGCAGGAGAATAAACAGCTCCACCAGCACAAGGCCCCATTATTGCAGAAAGTTGAGGAATTACACCTGAAGCCAAAACATTTCTATGAAAAATATCTGCATAACCTCCTAATGATTTTACACCATCTTGGATTCTAGCACCTCCTGAATCATTTAATCCAATAATCGGCGCACCCACTTTTACTGCAAGATCCATTACTTTACAAATTTTCTCTGCGTGAGTTTCGGATAAAGCCCCTCCAAAAACAGTAAAATCTTGAGCAAACACATAAACCAATCTTCCATTAATAGTCCCATATCCTGTCACTACACCATCGCCATAGAATTGTTGGTCTTCCATTCCAAACTCTGTGGTTCTATGGGTTACTAAAACTCCCATTTCTTCAAAAGAGTTTTCATCTAACAGATATTCAATACGCTCACGAGCGGTTAATTTTTTCTTGGAATGTTGCTTTTCAATTCTTACTTCTCCTCCTCCTAAATGTGCTAATGCAACTCTTTTATCTAATTTTTCTATTATATTATCCATAACTTATTCTGTAATTACTTGTAACCTTTTTTTATCTTCTAAATATTGTTTAATTGCAATAAGTGAAGCAATTCTAGCTTCTTTTTTAGCGGTTTCTTCTAAAGCCTCTGGCGAATAATAATTCTTTACAAAATGCGTGTTGAAATTTCCAGAGGTAAAAGCTTCATGTTCGCAAACAAATTTCCCGAAAGGCAAAGTAGTTTCTACTCCAACTACTTTATAATTGTTAATTGCTTTAATCATTAACTGTATAGCTTCATTTCGGGTCTTCCCGTAGGTTACTAATTTAGACAACATGGGATCGTAAAAAATAGGAATATCCTGCCCTTCTTCAAAACCATTATCCACTCTAATATTATTCCCAATGGGTAATTGATACACTTCTAAATTACCTACACTTGGTGAAAAATTATTTAATGGATCTTCCGCATAAACTCTTAGTTCTACAGCATGACCTTTAATTTTTAAGTCTTCTTGTTTTATAGAAAGTTTCTCTCCTCGTGCAATTCTAATTTGCAATTCAACTAAATCTAAACCAGTGATAAATTCAGTAACTGGGTGCTCTACTTGTAGCCTGGTATTCATTTCCAGGAAATAGAAATTCATTTTATCATCAACTAAAAACTCAACGGTTCCTGCTCCTAAATAATCACAAGACTTTGCAACATCTACTGCTGCTTCTCCCATTTTCTTTCTAAGTTCTGGAGTTAAAATAGAGGAAGGTGCTTCTTCCATTACTTTTTGATGGCGTCTTTGAATACTACATTCTCTTTCAAATAACGACAAGGTATTTCCGAAACTATCTGCCATAATCTGAATTTCAATATGTCTTGGTGAAGAAATATATTTTTCAATAAAAACAGCCCCATTCCCAAAGGAAGCAGTGGCTTCACTAACCGCATGATTCATTTCTTTTTCAAAATCTTCCTCTTTTTCAACAACTCGCATTCCTTTTCCTCCACCACCGGCTGAAGCCTTGATTAATATAGGGTAACCTATTTCTTCTGCCATTGATTTGGCTTCAGACACTTCGGTTATTGCTTTATCAAAACCAGGAACCATTGGAATATCATAAGATTTAACTGCATCTTTTGCAGCTAGTTTATCACCCATTGTTCTTATAGATTGCGATTTTGGTCCTATAAAAATAATTCCGTTTTTTTCTACTTCTTCTGCAAAATCTGCATTTTCACTTAGAAATCCGTAACCTGGATGTATACCATCTACGTGAAGGTTTTTCGCAACTTTAATAATTTCTGAACCTAATAAATAGGACTGGTTAGAAGGCGGTTCCCCAATACAAACTGCTTCGTCTGCATATTTAACGTGAAGTGAATTACGGTCAATGGTGGAATAAACCGCTACTGTTTTAATTCCCATTTTTCGTGCTGTTTGCATTACTCTAATGGCTATTTCTCCTCTATTTGCTATTAATATTTTCTTCATGATTCTTATTCAAATTCAATTAATAATTGCCCTTTTTCTACGGTTTCTCCGCTAGAAACTGATATGGTTTTTACAACGCCATTACTTGGAGAAACAAGAGTACTCTCCATCTTCATCGCTTCTAACACTAGCAATGCATCGTCTTCTGAAACTTCCTGACCCACTTCCACATTTATACCTAATACCACTCCAGGCATAGGAGCTTTAATCTGTTTTACATTTTTGGAAGATCCTGTAGAGAATCCCATGTTTTTAATAAGTTGATCTAATTGATTTTCAACAAAAACATTATAAACAGAACCATTAACCTTAACAACATAAGTTCTTTTATTAAAGTTAGCATCTATTATTTCCCCTTGAAAAGATTGATAGTCCTCTAGTAAATGATATTTCATTTCTTTTATTTTTACAACATCCAGAGAATGAACATCTTCATTTGGAATGTCAAATTCCCATTTAGAATTAACTTTTACTTTAAAACTATTTTTCATCGGTTATTTATTTAGTGAAATTCGACCATTTAATATGCAAAGGTTTGTCTTTTTTTATTCTAAAAAACTGACATTCATCATCAAAATTATAAAAACATTATTATTTTTCTTAATGAAATTAATAGTAAAGAAACAAAAAAATCCAGTTCCCTTTTTTTCGGTTCTGTCGCATCTATTAAACTTTGATTTAAGGTATCTTAGTTTATTATTATGCAGCCAAGTTAAGGCTTTAAACAATCTTGCGGTTTGAACAGGACTCGAATCTAAACTCCTTTTTTAGAATATGGTTTTTTACCTAACTTTTCAAACAAATTTATTATTTGGTTCGAAAACAGGTCAATCAGGTGTACTTTACGAATATATCTGAAAAATTTATTCATTGTTTAGATGGTTGGTCATAATGATGGCTAATGAGTGTATATAAAACGTTTTAATGCTTTATATACGATATTAAACGAAGTTCGCCTTTTTTTATCACAAAGTCAAACAAAATCAAGGACATGGAGTAAATTAGACTTAACTTTGCAGCTTAATAAAAAATGGCGCTATAAATAAGAATGTCATTTGCACAATCACTTATATGTCATTTAATTCCTTAGGCTTATCTAATGCCTTATTAAAAGCCGTTAGTAAACAAGGCTATACAACACCATCTCCAATACAACAAAAAGCGATTCCTTTAATTTTAGAAGGGAAAGATATATTGGCTTCTGCCCAAACAGGAACTGGTAAAACAGCAGGTTTTACATTGCCAATGCTTCAAAAGTTATCTCAAGGGCAACAATTACGTCATCGTCCCATTAGAGCGTTAGTATTAACACCAACACGAGAATTGGCAGCTCAAGTACATAATAACGTCAAAGTCTATAGCGAATTTTTAGATATTCGTTCTGCTGTTATCTTTGGAGGTGTTAACCAACGACCACAAGTGGCTACCATCAGAAATGGTGTAGATATACTTATTGCAACTCCAGGACGTTTATTAGACTTGCAAAACCAAGGCTTATTATCACTAGCTAAAATTGAAATTTTGGTTTTAGACGAAGCAGATAGAATGCTTGATATGGGTTTTCTTAGAGATATTAAAAAGATTATTAGTTTAATACCAAAACGAAGACAAACCCTTCTGTTTTCGGCTACGTTCTCAAAAGAGATTAAAAATTTAGCAAACGACTTTTTACATCACCCGGTTTTGGTAGAAGCCACACCTGAAAACTCTACAGTTGATGCTATAGAGCAAAAGGTATATCGTGTAGCGAAAGGCTTAAAAACAGGATTGATTATTAAGCTAATTTCTGAAGGTAATTGGAAACAAGTATTGGTATTTACTAGAACTAAGCATGGCGCAAATAAGTTATGTAAAAAAATGGTTAGTGCAGGCATTTCGGCAGCTGCTATTCATAGTAATAAAAGTCAAGGAGCACGTACTAAAGCGTTGGCTGGATTTAAAAATAATTCGGTTAGAGTTTTGGTTGCTACAGATATTGCTGCTCGTGGTTTAGATATTCCGTTGTTGCCACATGTAGTAAACTTTGAATTACCTAACATTTCGGAAGATTATGTACATAGAATTGGACGAACAGGTAGAGCAGGAGCTAGTGGTGAAGCTGTGTCTTTGGTAAGTGCAGA
>JAGLKH010000019.1 GCA_023141985.1 Flavobacteriaceae bacterium
CATATTCCCATTTTTGGATATCACGTGCACTCCAGTCATTAAATAGCACTAATCCAAAAATATATTCTTCAGCTTCGTCAATGAGTATCGGTTCTCCCAAATCGTTAGCGTCTGTTGTTATGAATGCCATTTCAAGTTCGAAATCTACTAATTTTGAAGGTCCGAAAACAGGCTCAGTAGCACCAGCAGGAAGCGTTTGCCCTTGAGGTCTGTGAACAGGAATTTCAGAAGGTATAATAGATGAGCTACGCCCATGATAACCCACAGGAATGTGTAACCAGTTTGGCATTAACGCATTTTCCGGATCCCTAAACATAGTTCCAACATTTGTTGCATGTTCTTTACTTGAGTAAAAATCGGTATAATCTCCAATCTGAACCGGTAGTTGCATTTCAATTTCATCTAAACGAAATAGTACAGTTTCTTTATTTTTTTTGTTATTCTTCAGGATATCGTTATTGCTATCAAAAATTTTAGCAATTCTATTACGAACTAAACGCCACGTTTTTCTTCCATCTGCAATAAAATCATTTAAAGTGTCTTGAAGAAAAATATCATCTGTTAAAGGAATTCCATCAAAGTATCCCAATTGATGTAAGGCTCCCAGATCAATAGCAGTATCTCCGATTCGAGTTCCTATAGTGATGATATCATCTCTTGTTAAAAACACACCAAAAGGGATGTTTTGGATTGGAAAATCAGAATTTTTACCAACGTGTAACCACGAAGTTCTATCAGGATTGTTAGCGGTTAATGGCATAACTTATTATGTTAATTAATTTTTAATAAATTCTATTCAAACCTACATAATTTTTTTCATTTTAAAACTTAAAAAAAAAGAAAATAAGTTCCTTCTGACATATTTATAAAATAAATGAATTTTAGAGGAAATATATGTTTTTTAAAGTGTTAAATTAATTGTATTTATTATTTTTGGGCTGAATTAAAAAATTTTAATAATTAATGCAACGCGACGAACAAATTTTCGAACTTATAGAAGCTGAAAAAAACCGCCAATTACATGGATTAGAATTAATCGCTTCAGAGAATTTTGTAAGTGACCAGGTCATGGAAGCTGCAGGTTCTGTATTGACCAATAAATATGCCGAAGGCTATCCTGGAAAACGTTATTATGGAGGATGCGAAATCGTTGATGAGGTTGAACAAATTGCAATAGATAGAGCAAAAATATTATTTGGAGCATCTTGGGCTAATGTGCAACCACATTCCGGGAGCCAGGCAAATACTGCTGTATTTTTTGCATGTTTAAATCCCGGTGATAAAATTTTAGGATTCGACTTGTCTCATGGTGGACATTTAACACATGGCTCACCAGTAAATTTTTCAGGTAAACTTTATGATCCGGTATTTTATGGTGTAAAAAAAGAAACAGGCCTGATTGATTATGAACATGTTGAAGAAGTTGCCAAAAAAGAAAAGCCAAAACTCATTATTGCTGGAGCTTCAGCCTATTCTCGTGATATGGATTTTAAACGTTTTAGAGAAATAGCTGATAGTGTTGGAGCTTTGCTAATGGC
>JAGLKH010000190.1 GCA_023141985.1 Flavobacteriaceae bacterium
CAGCTTCTGTCTTACAAATGAATCACTTCATCATAAGCATCAGCAACGGCTTCCATTACAGCTTCGCTCATGGTTGGATGAGGATGTACAGCTTTTAAAACTTCGTGTCCTGTAGTTTCAAGTTTACGCCCTAAAACAGCTTCAGCTATCATGTCAGTTACTCCTGCACCAATCATATGGCAACCTAACCATTCGCCATATTTGGCATCAAAGATTACTTTTACAAAGCCTTCTTTATTACCTCCTGCGCTTGCTTTTCCAGATGCAGAGAATGGGAATTTACCAACTTTAATATCGATGCCTTGCTCTTTTGCTTGTTTTTCGGTTAAACCTACACTTGCAATTTCTGGCGTGCAGTAGGTACAACCTGGAATATTTCCATAGTCTAAGGCTTCAACATGTTGTCCTGCAATTTTTTCGACACATAAAATGCCTTCTGCTGAAGCTACGTGCGCTAATGCTTGTCCAGGAGTTACATCTCCAATTGCATAGTAGCCAGGAATATTAGTTTGGTAATAGTCGTTTACTAAAATTTTATCTCTATCAACAGCAATACCAACATCTTCTAATCCAATATTTTCAATATTTGATTTTATACCAACAGCAGAAAGTACAATATCTGCTTCAAGAACTTCTTCTCCTTTTTTAGTTTTTACTGTGGCTTTAATGCCTTTGCCAGAAGTATCAACAGAAGTGACTTCGGCAGATGTCATAATTTTAATACCACTTTTCTTGAAAGAGCGTTCTAATTGTTTTGAGACATCTTCATCTTCTACTGGAACTACTCTTGGTAAAAATTCAACTATAGTAACTTCGGTTCCCATAGAATTGTAAAAATATGCAAATTCTACTCCAATAGCTCCAGAGCCAACAACAATCATCTTTTCGGGTTGTTTTGCTAAGGTCATTGCTTCTCTGTAACCTATTACTTTTTTACCATCTTGAGGTAAACTTGGCAATTCTCTTGAACGTGCTCCAGTTGCGATAATAATATGATCTGCACTATATTCTTTTCCATCAACATCAATCTTTTTTCCGGTCTTTAGTTTTCCAAAACCAGTAATAACATCAATCTTGTTTTTTTTCATTAAAAATTGAACACCTTTGCTCATGCCTTCAGCAACACCACGACTCCGTTTTACGACAGCATCAAAATCTTTATCAAAATCTTTAACCGATAAACCATAATCATTAGCATGTTTTAGATATTCAAAAACTTGAGCAGATTTTAAAAGTGCTTTGGTTGGAATACAGCCCCAATTTAGACAAACTCCACCTAAACTCTCTTTTTCTACAATTGCTGTTTTAAATCCTAATTGCGATGCTCTAATTGCTGTTACATATCCACCTGGACCACTTCCTAGAACAATAATATCGTATTTACTCATGTGTATTTTTTTAGTCTTTTTTTGAAGCTACAAATTTAGGAAATTTCAACTTGAAAATCCCAAATCCCAAATTTATTTAAAAGATTGATTGTGATGCTATTTGGAATTTGGTGCTTGAATATTGAGGTTTAATAGTTAAATATCTTCTGTAAAATGTCTTCTACCTTTATCTTTGCTAAACTTATTAGTATTATAAGTTTTTGATTTTCCTTTTGGGATAGATAACGATTGCCATTCTTTACCTTTAATCATTTTAGCAACAAAAATGAGTTGACCAATGTGGTAGGAGTAATGCGATAATTGTCTGTTAATAGCTTCTGTAACAGTATGTCCTTGATTACGTATATAAATAAAGTGCTCTAAATCTTTTTCAGTTAATAGTGTTATAGCATCAAATAGACATTGCCATCCTTTTTCCCAAGCTGCAAGCATATCTTCTTTTGTTTTATATGGAGCTTCAAATTCAGTATCGCGATGTCTCCATTCTTTTTCACCATCTTCAGTTAGAAAATTTGTCCAACGCGATA
>JAGLKH010000191.1 GCA_023141985.1 Flavobacteriaceae bacterium
TCTGCATTACCATAAGTGGTACCCATTATATTTTCAATTTTTTCTATAGCTGCTTCAACTTCGTCTTTAATCATATCTATTACAGCATCCTGGCCAAGAAGGTTGTATTCTTCGCAAACTTCTGTTGTAATTGTAAACCCAGGAGGAACAGGTATTCCTATAGCACTCATTTCTGCTAAATTAGCCCCTTTACCTCCTAAAAGGCTTTTCATTTTGCTATTTCCGTCTGCAGTTTTATTTCCGAATTTGTATACTCTTGTTTTCACTTCTTGTAAAGTCTCCATGTGTAAAATTTTTAAATACAAGTACAAATTTACATATTGGTGATTAGCTATTTTATGACTTATATCATTGAATCTAAGTAATAATTTTTAAATAGTTTAATTCTTAGCCATTTAAAATCTGGGTGACTTGACTATATGGCATGACTTGAGAATAACTTCATTTTTAATCAAAAATTTAACAAAAAAGTATGCGCATTATAGCTTATATTTAAGCCTCAAAACCATCACTTATGAAAACCCTATTTACATCAATTTGTTTATTATTCGTTTTAACTTCATTTTCCCAGAAAAAAATATTAGATCATAAAGATTTCGATATTTGGAATACTATAAAAAACAGGACCATTTCTCCTGATGGTAATTTTATCATGTATTCTTTGGAAAAAGGGGAACGTGATAATCACCTTAAAATTAAAGACGCAAAGTCGAATATGGTTTTTGAACATGAAAGAAGCGAAAAGGGAAAATTCACTTACGATTCCAAATTTGCGTTATTTTCTATTAAAGCATGGACGGACAGCATTACTGAAATGAAGCGCCGAAAAGTTAAAAAGGACAAAATGCCTAAAGACACTTTAGGCATTTACAATCTTGATGTGCATAGCTTAACGAAAATTGCAAATGTTAAGTCATACAAGTTACCGGAAAAGTGGTATGGTTATGTAGCTTATTATTTAGAAGATATAAAAGTCGAAAAGAAAAAGGATAGTGTAAATGATAAGGATTTAGAAAAAGATAAAAAGGAAAAGAAGAAGAAAACTAAAAAAGTGGGGAAGGACAATGGCTACCATTTAGTGTTAAGAGATTTAGTTACACATGCACAAGACACATTTAAATATGTGAAGAATTTTACCTTCGCAAAAAAAGGAAAACGATTGGCTTTTACAACGACAGGACAAGATTCTATAACGAAAGCCGGTGTTTATGTGCTTAATTTAGAAAGTAATGATCTTAGGCATATTTACGGCTCAGAAAAAGCAAAATACTATCAGCTAAACTTCAGTGAAACCGGAAAATATTTAGGGTTTGTGGTAGATGCTGATACTACAAAAGTACAAATTAGACCTCACCAATTATATTTATGGAATGAAGGTAATATTTCCGCAGAAAAAATAGTTGATGCAACATCTGCTCCAGTAGGATATAAAGTATCTTCTAACGGAAGCCTAAGTTTTTCAAAAGATGAAACAAAAATGTATTTTGGGTTGGCGAAGCCTCCAATTGTAAGAGATACCACTTTAGTTGACGAAGAAATTGTGAAGGTTGAAGTCTGGACTTACGATGAACCATTATTATATACTGTTCAAGAACTTGAATTAAAAAACGACAAGAAGAAATCTTATCAAACAGTTATTCATCTTAATCAAAATAATAAATTAGTACAACTTGCAACAACTAATTATCCTAATGTTCAAATTGGAAATGAGGGAAATGCTTCTTTTGCTTTAGCAAGAAATCCAAAACCATATCAATTAGAAAGTCAATGGACAGGAAACAGAGCTAACGATTATGCTATTGTAAATTCTAATACAGGAGAAATCAAAAAAGTCCTGACAAAACTTTCTTCCTTTGTTCGTTTGAGCCCTAAAGGGAAATACGCATATGGATATAATCCTGTGGATAGTACTTGGTTTTCATATAACATTACTTCAGGAAAACGAATAGAATTAACCAAAGGAAAAGTTTTCTATAACGAATTGAACGACTCTCCAAGACATCCGGGTTCATATGGAGCAGCAGGATGGACAAATAATGATGAATCCATTTTAATTTATGATAGATATGACATTTGGAAATTTAATCCTAACGATGGCTCTAATAAGAGATTAACAAAAGGTAGGGAGGATAAAATAACCTATAGATATGTAAAACTCGATAATGAAAAACGTTTTGTAGATAATAATGAAAAATGGTTATTGACTACTTTTAACGAGACCAATAAACATTCCGGCTATTTTGAGTATAATCCAGGATCTTATAAAGGCAAACAATTATTATCCGGGCCATATAATTATTCTACACCAATTAAAGCAGAACATGACAAGCATGTTATTTTTACAAGACAATCGTTTGAAGAATTTCCAAATATTAGTTATTCCGATTTAAGCTTTAAAAAGCAAATTGTTATTAGTGATGCAAATCCACAACAAAGTCAGTATAATTGGGGAACTTCAGAGCTTGTAAATTGGACATCTTTAGATGGAAAAGAGCTTACAGGAATGCTTATTAAACCTGAGAATTTCGATCCTGATAAAAAGTATCCAATGATTGTGAATTTCTATGAGAAAAGTTCCAATGGGCTTTTTAACCATAGAAAGCCCTCAGCTGGACGATCAACTATTAATTACAGTTTTTACACAAGTCGTGGTTATGTTATTTTCAATCCAGATGTATATTACAAAATTGGATATCCTGGAGAAAGTGCTTATAATTGTGTGATTCCAGGAGTAACATCTTTAATTGAAAAAGGATTTATAGATAAAGATAATATTGGTGTCCAGGGTCATAGTTGGGGAGGATATCAAATCGCATATTTAGTAACTAAGACTAATATATTCAAAGCAGCAGAATCCGGCGCTCCTGTTCCAAATATGATAAGCGCTTATGGAGGCATAAGATGGTGGTCAGGATTAAGTCGCCAGTTTCAATACGAACATACACAAAGCAGGATAGGAGGTACTCCTTGGGAATATCCTGCTCGTTATATAGAAAACTCACCAATTTTCTTTATCGATAAGATTAATACACCGCTGCTAATTATGCATAACGATGCTGATGGCCATGTACCATGGTATCAAGGGATAGAATTCTTCGTAAGCTTAAGAAGACTTGGAAAACCGTCTTGGTTTTTGAATTATAATGATGAACCACACTGGCCACTAAAGCTTCAAAACCGTAAGGATTTTAATATTAGAATGGCACAGTTTTTTGATCATTATTTAAAAGGTGATCCTAAACCTGTCTGGATGGATCGTGGAGTTCCTGCTATAGAAAAAGGTATTAATCAAGGTTTAGAGTTGATGGATTCTGAAGATGAAAATTAATGGTACTGTTAAACGGCAACAAGTCTCAAAGACTGGTGTAAATTTTATGACTTATATTATTTAATTAACCAATAATAAGACTTTATCAAAATAAAAAGGCTGAATTTTAGTTTAAAATTCAGCCTTTTATAATTCTACAGCAATTCTTAATTTGCAAATCGCATATTTCCTGTAAGCATAATTTCTTCATAATTTTTAAAGTTGATTCTATCGTAATTAATCTTGATTAGTTTTTGTGTAATCCTGGATAATCTTTGCTTATTGTGGCTAAAAGTTCTCATGTCTCTAATTATTAATTGTTAATAATTTATTGTTTTAGTTTTTCTACGGCTTAACTATAACGTCTTTTATCATTCCAAACACGTGCATTAGTTGTGCTTAATCTCTGTGGAATTCTAACTTTGTTTTTATCTCTCATGATTTCTAATTTAATTGGTTAATTATTTGTTTAATTTTTATACAGCTCAATTGTAACGTCTTTTTGTATTCCAAACAATGGCTTTTGTTGTGTTTAATCTTTTTGGAATTCTTACTGTGTTTAATGTTTTCATTAGTTCTAATTTTTATTTTGATTGTTGTTATTTATTATATAGACGACTATAAAATTAATTTGTTACAGTACTATGTATAACAAAGTATTATATTTAACATTTTTTAACATTTAGTCTTAGTAAGTAGAGGAGAGGTTATGGTTATTGTTAACCATCAGCCCAATTAGGTATACTATTTCTACACTGCAAAGGGTTTTACACAAAGTTGATAAAAACGTCATAGTTATCGTACAGCCATTAGATGTTCCACTATTAAATAAAATAGATTTAACATCAATTATTAATAAAAATAATACTATAGTTATTCCTAAATGTGATGAAAAAAATGGACATCCGGTAAAGTTGAAATCTGAATTTTGGACAATACTTTTATCTGTAGATCTATCATCTAAAGAAGCTCGTTTAGACTTACTAATTAAGAAATTTAATACCTCAAGTATTACTTATATTAAAGTTTTAGATATCTCTGTATATCAAAATATTAACACAGTAAATGATTGGAAAATATATTTAGAAACTTCGATATATTTTTATTTATTTTTTTTATTCATTCTTCTACCTTTGCCCATTCCCATTCTCATTCCTTGACCTTGACCATGCATTTCGTTAAAATGAGCTGCAAACCATTCTGGCTGTTCTACTTCATTTTCATATAAATAGGTTGCAATTTTTTCTAATTCATTTTTCTCTAAAAATAGTTTAGGCATCACTTTAAATTCTCTCACTGCACCACGCATTAAGGCTTTATCTTCATTTGGATTTAAAGCCCAATCTATTACAGCATCAACAAATTCTTCCTTGTTGTTATACTGCATACTATAACGTCTTTTAACAGCTGCAAAAGGAGGTGCTATTATGCTGTCATGAGATTTTGCATTTGGATTATGACATACATAACAGTTATTTTTCATTAACGTATAGCCTTCATTATGTGTATCTGTTAAAACTACTTTTTGGGTTAAATTTCCAATGTCTTTTGTTTCTGTAATTTCTTTTGATTGATTACAGGCGACTAAAAAAATTCCAATGCTTGTTACAAAGATTAATTTTTTAATCTGCTTGGTTATTATACTAATTGCATTGTTCATGAGTATTATTTATTATTTGGTTGAATTCATCTTGAGTTAAAAATTGGGGTTCATAAGTAGCTCCATTGCTTTCAATTGATGAAATAAAACTTCTCAAGTGATTCCGAGAGCCACATTGTAAACTATTAAAAACAGCTATTATTTCCAGATTTGTAGTTGCAGTAAGATAATGTTCTAAATCCACTATATCTAAATCTTCTATCGTAGCGCCAATTTGTAGTGCATTATCTTGACTAATCCTACCATTAGTTACAAACATATTGTAATAATTTTGTAAATCTTGATTTTCAAATTCACCTTCAGGCAAAATTATATATTCTACATAATTTAGATTTAATAAATTGCTTATAGCATTCATGTGAGTTTGCTCACTATTTTTAATATTTGAAAATACACTAATGCTCCATAGATTATCCAAATATCTATACGTATCTCTTGCTAATTTTTCCTCTTCGAGCATAAACAACAATGCATCTTTATCTAATTGTGTAAGATCTGTATAATTAGGAGTTATTTCGGTATCATCATTGCTACATGCAGTAAAAAATGTAAATAGTGAAAATCCAAAAATCAATATAAATCCATAGATTCTGTTTCTTCTTTTCATAATCTTATTTTTTCTTTTCTCTTACAAAGATCGTGAAAATTGCAGATATACTAAGTCACTTTAGTTACATTGAAATAGCTATATTGAAGATATAAATTACAATAAAATTTGAAGTATCTGTTGTATTAATATATGTTATATGAAGTCTTTTTTTAACTTATTTCTTTAAAATTTTCGATTGTGGAATTATAGAATTTCTTATATCAATATAATTTGAATAATCTCCGGTATAAGTTATGCGTTTAGTAATAACTTGATTATAATCTCCAAATAATGAAATAGCAAGCTCACAAATTTCTCTTATAGCATGATTTCCTCCATCATTCTTTGTAATATAATCACATAAGTTGTGTTTTTTACAATAAGATTTCAACATAAAACCTGAGTCACGATTTACCATAAATCGTAAACCACAAACCTTTGCTATGCTTAAATCTAAAATATCATCAAACACAAATAAAACCTGATCATTGGTAAATCCTTTATGTTTCGTTAACCAATCTAATATTTTGATTTTATTTTTACTTTTTAGAAAAACATCATCAAAATGTTCTCTTTTGGCAAAATAAGTAGCTGTTTCGTTATTTTCTCCTGTGATAATCGCTGTATAAGGTATTGTGTTATTTTTCAGATAATAAGAAAAGCGTAACATATTAATTCCCATTGAATCGGCTTCAGAAAAAGAACTTTTATTATTCTTCCTTTTGTGGCCACTATGAAAAACACCATCCCAATCAAAAATCAATGCTTTTATGTTTTTTAACTTTTCGGCAATAATTTTTTCATCTTCAATGAACTCTCCAATATTTAGAAATTCATTATTTAAACTCATATTAATTTTGAATCAAATTTATTTATATTTATTTCCATATTCAAATTTAGAAACTCAAACTAAATCTTGAATATCTAATAATCCAACTACTTTATCATCTTTATTAATTACTACCAGCTCATCAACTTTATGAGATGCAAATAATTCTTGTGCTTTAATCAATAACTCTTCAACACCAACAGTCAATGGCTTTTTTATAGTAATACTTTGCTTTAGTGTATTTTTTATATCTCCTCCTTTTTCGATGAGTCTTCTCAAATCTCCATCACTAAAAAAGCCTATAGCCTGGTTATTATCATCAACAATAGTAACCGCTCCAAATCCGCCGGCTGTCATTTCAACTAAACAATTAGCAACTGTCGTATTAATTTTAACAGTTGGGTTCTTATCTCTAATAGTATCACCAACTTTAACAGTCATTAATCGGGTATGCTCTTCAAATTGTTGTGTGCCAATAGTAGTAAAATTATTTTCAGTTAACTGTTTCATTATTTTCCAAGGTACTGTTATCGTATGTACTCCAATATTAATTGCATTTCTAACATGTTCGGCATTACGCACCGAAGAAAACATTATTTTAGTATTATACTTATAATGGTTTACAGCTTCAACGCATTGTTTAACTAAAGCTATTGCATCATGGCCTTGATCTTGTAATCGTCCAACTAACGGGCATACATAAGTTGCCCCTGCTTGCATAGCCATATAGGCTTGTTGTAGGGTATATACTAAATGTATATTAACTAAAAACCCTTCATCTACCAGTTTTTTACATGCTTTAACACCTTCCATTGAGATAGGAATTTTATAAACGGTCTTTTTCCTGTCCAGACCCAACGCTTCATGCCTATAAGCTTCTTTTACAATCTCTTCGGCATTAGAGCCTAAGGCTTCTATTTGTAATACTTCCACTATTTTAGAAAGCTCAACAATTGCAGTATCTACATCGGTAATACCATGACGATGCATAAAAGTTGGTGTTGTTGTTAAGCCAGTAATAAAACCAAGTTTACTTACTTCTCTTATTTCTTCAATATCTGCCGAATCTAAATATAATTCCATGTTATTATTAAATTTGAGTGGGTTAATTTTATTTTCTATAGTTAACTTCTACTGCATGTAATTCTAGTAATGGTTTTAAAAATTCTTCTAAATTTTTCATATCCAATTGACTTGCTGCATCACATAAAGCTTCATTTGGACAAGGATGTACCTCCACAAATAAACCATCAACACCAGCAGCTACACCTGCTCTAGCCAGTACATCTAAATATTGACGCGCTCCACCACTAGGGTCAGCACTAGGTATTCCATATTTTCTAATAGAATGTGTTACATCAAAAATTACAGGATATCCAGTTTGTCTCATCTCATAAAAGCTTCTTGGGTCAACTATTAAGTCATTATAGCCAAATGCGTATCCACGTTCAGTTAACAATATTTTTTTATTCCCTGTAGATTCTATTTTCTTAACCGGTTTGCTCATATTTTCAGGAGCCAAAAATTGTGCATGCTTCAAATTTACAGGTTTCCCTGTTTTTCCTGCTGTAACTGTAAGTAAAGTTTGCATTACTAAATAAGCAGGAATTTGAATCACATCTACAACTTGTGAAACAGGCTCAATTTGTTCAGGATAATGAACATCAGTCAATATTGGAAACCCAAATTGTTCTTTAATTTTTTGTAAAATTCGTAATCCTTTATCAATACCCGGGCCAACATAATAATCGACAGAACTTCTATTATCCTTCATAAAAGATGATTTGTAGATTACAGGTATTTTTAACTTCTCAGTAACTACTTTAATCTTTTCTGCTGTTTGCATCATTATACTTTCATCTTCAATGACACAAGGTCCGGAGATTAAAAACAACTCATCATTACCACAATTTACATCACCTATTAAAACTTTATATTTACTCATTTTTTTAAAACTGTTATTTGAGACGAAAAACATACCACTTTCTTACTTTTCATCGATAGATTAATGTTTATTCTATAATAGAGACTAAAATAATCTAAGAGTCCAGGAAAAAATAATATTATCTCATTGATTTTTTAATAATTGCACGCACATTTTCAAGATCTGCCAAAGTATCTACAGATATAGTATTGTAATGCATTATTTCTACTTTAATTTTTTTACCATTTTCCAGCCATCTATTTTGCTCTAATGATTCGGCTTTTTCTAAGGATGTCTGTTGCAGCGTTGCAAATTCTAATAATGCATTAGGTGTAAAGGCGTACATGCCAACATGTTTATAAAATATATAGTTCTTTTGCCAACCTGATATATCTGTATCACGTACAAAAGGAATAATAGAGCGGCTAAAATAAAGTGCGTTGTTAAATTTGTCCAACACAACAAAAACCCCTCCTTCTAACAGATTTTCTTCTTCTTTTACTTGAATTGCCAGTGTGGCCATTTCTGTTTCATCATCAAAACAAGAAGCTAAAAGCTTAAGCTGCTCTGGCTTTAATAATGGTTCATCCCCTTGAATATTAACTATGACATCAAAGCTGACATCAGTTTGTGCTTTAAAAACCTGATAAGCTTCCAAACAGCGATTTGTGCCTGTATTATGCATTGAAGAAGTCATTACCACATTTCCGCCAAATTTTTTTACAGCTTTTTCTATGCGTTCATCATCAGTTGCAACCACAACATACTGCAATCTTTCTTTAGCGCGTTCATATACATGTTGAATCATTGGCTTACCACAAATATCCAATAAAGGTTTTCCTTCTAATCGTGTTGAGCCATATCTTGCTGGAATAATCCCTAAAACATTCATTAATTTAAAATTTTATACAAATATCTGCTAAAAATTACAGTACCAATTTATTAAATTCTTTTGCAATTTGAGCTGCCAGTTTAGCATTGTTATATACTAATTCTATATTAGCTTCTAAACTCAAGCCATCTGTAAGTTCTTTTACTTTTCCGAGTAGAAATGGGGTGCTATCTTTTCCTTTTATACCTAATTCTTTTTCTTCAACAAGCGCTTTATCAATAGCAATTTTCATTATATCAAAATCCAATTGTTTTTCTTTTAGAATTGGATTAGCAATTATAACGCCTCCTTTGAGCTTAAGATTCCATTTGGTTTTTAAGAGTTGAGCAATATCTGAGGTGCTTTCCATTTTATAATTCACTTTAAAACCACTTTTTTGAGTATAAAAAGCTGGTAATTCTTCTGTTTGATAACCTAGAACCGGAATACCAAAAGTTTCTAAATACTCCAGGGTTAATCCCAAATCGAGTATGGCTTTTATTCCAGCGCAAACTACAGCTACATTTGTATTTGCCAATTCTTGTAAATCGGCTGAAATATCAAAAGATTGTGAAGCGCCTCGATGCACACCACCAATGCCTCCAGTTGCAAAAATACGTATTCCTGCAAGATTAGCGGCAATCATTGTTGATGCCACGGTTGTTGCACCGTCAATTTTTTGTGCTAATAAATAGGGTAAATCTCTACGACTGGCTTTTACAATTTTACTTCCTGATTTTGCTAAATAATCTATTTCATCTTCGGTAAGTCCTACTTTAATTTTCCCATTAATAAGTGCAATAGTCGCAGGAATAGCTCCATTATCTCTCACAATCTGTTCTACATGCAGTGCTGTTTCTTTATTTTGAGGATAAGGCATTCCGTGAGAAATAATTGTAGATTCAAGTGCAACTACAGGCAAGTTATTAGCTATTGCCTTTTTAACTTCCAGTTTTATATCGAGATAATTTGTAATCATGAAATTGTATTTATAACCATTTATTCACAATTGTATTTAAAACCATTTGTTCACAAATATCTGGATGCACAGCATTTTTATGTTGAATCGTAATTTGGGCACAAGCAGAAGCAAATTGTACTATATCGTATAACTCTAATCCTTTACTCTCACCATAGATTAGACCAGCCATAAAAGCATCTCCTGCACCATTAGTGTTTACTGGCGATATTATAATATTTTTGGATATGTATATTTCATTTTCATCACCATAAGCGACACCATCTGCTCCTAAAGTAATAAAAACTTTTTTAACGCCTAACTCCAAAAAATGCGCAATAAGTTTTTCGTAATCGCTTTCATATTCAACTTTAATATTACTTAACAATTCAGCTTCTAAAGCATTACATTTTAATATATGTAACCGATCAAGAATTGACTTTGCCTTTAAGGCTTTTTTTGCAGAAACAGCCTCTAAAGCAAAACGGGTATCAGGTAGTTTTTTAGTTACCAACTCCAAGATAGAAGTAGGTAAATTTGTTTCTAAAACACAATAATTGTTTTGAGCAATAATCTCTAAATTGTTTAAGATAAAAGAATCAGGAATATTATCGTAGATATCCATGGCTGATAGAGCTAATGCCAAATCATTATGTCTATCCAAAATCGCCATATAAACAGATGTCTTACTATGCTTTAAAGTTGTACAATGTTTAATTGAAATACCTAAAGCTTCACAAGAGTCGATTATCATTTTCGAGAATTCATCATCGGCAAAAACACTTAAAAATTCAACATCAAAACCAAGGCGACTTAAGTTTTCGGCAACATTTCTACCAACACCTCCTAAAGTAGTTTCAAGGGTACCAATATTGGAATCTTTATAAATCAATTCTTCATCAGAAAAACCTATCAAATCAATATTTGCAGCACCAATTACAGTTATTTTTGTGTTACTTGACATCTTTATAAAGCAATAAATAAATAATCCTATTAATTTAGGTAAATTTACAAGATATAGTTAAAATGTATGCAAAAGTTTAAGGCAATTTTTAAAAAAGAAAACCCGGTTATTGGGATGGTTCATGTACAAGCACTGCCAGGAACTCCAAAGTATAAACTTGAGACTTCGCTTATTTTAGATAAAGCACTTAATGAGGCAAGGATTTATAAAAAGGCTGGGATCGATTCCATAATGATTGAAAACATGCATGATATTCCTTATATTAAGGGTGGAGTAGGACATGAAATAAGTTCTATAATGACTTTAATAGCTTATTTAATTAAAAAAGAAACCAAATTACCTGTTGGCATACAAATTTTGGCAGGTGCAAATAAAGAAGCCATGGCAGTAGCTAAAGCATCCACAATAGATTTTATTCGCGCTGAAGGATTTGTGTTTGCACATACTGCCGATGAAGGTATTATTGAAGCACAGGCTGGAGATTTATTACGTTATCGTAAACAAATTGATGCCGATTCTGTGGCTATTTTTACAGATATTAAAAAGAAACATAGTTCGCATGCGATCACTCAAGATGTTTCATTAACAGACACCGCAAAGGCTGCTCACTTTTTTTTGAGTGATGGGGTTATTATAACTGGAAGCCATACAGGAGAAGCGGCATCTATTGATGAATTAAAATCTCTAAAAGAAAGTTTGGATTTTCCTATAATTGTAGGTTCGGGAATAACACAAGACAATGTATTAAATTATATTCCAATTTGTGATGCTATGATTGTTGGTTCTTATTTTAAAGAACATGGCTACTGGGAAAACGAATTGAGTTACGAACGTGTTGCTAATTTCATGGAATTAGTAAGAAAGACTTGATAAGTTTTCAAACATTAGTTGTAGAACAAAAACCAGACTATACAATGTCTTTAGAATAAAATCGTTATCTGCGCTTCATTATTATTAGTATAAAATCATCACTTTTCTTTAAGATATTTTCTTTATATAAAACATTGAAAGCATGATTTTTGTCATGACATATATAAAATTTTAAGATTAATTTTGTTCAGATTAAATTGGTGAATTCAATTTATAATAATAATAATTTAAAAACTTTACCCTGGAAATAAAATTACTAATCAATTAAAACTTTAGAAAAATGAATACTCTTAAGATTACTTTAAATGCAACAAGAATCGTTACTATTCTTGCCTTTTTTATTTTATTGTTAGGCTGTAAAAATGAAAAAAAGATCAATATTGTTGAAGACTCAAGTGAGGTTGGTGCTAGTTTAGATGAGATTATTTGGCATATAAAAGCCATTCATCCAGACGGTAAACTTTTAGATGTTAAGGCTATTGGCAAGGATGGTACTATCTATGATGTAAAAGCAATTCAAGATTCTGATGATAATAATGATTTGGATATTAAAGCTTTTGTAAAAGGAAAACGATTACCTGTTAAAGTACTTGTTAGTGAAGATAAATACATGCCGGTAAAAGCTATTGATGCAGATGGTACTATTATAGATGTTAAGGCATTAACAGCCGATGGACAAAAATTAGATGTTAAAGGAGTTAGTAAAACAGGAAATATTATTAATATAAAAGCCATCAATAAGAAAGGTGAATTTTATGGCATTAAAGCTATTGCTCCAAAAGGGTGGTTAAATGATGTTAAAGGGGTTAAAACAAGTAAAGATCCTGTTGAAGCCATAATAAATGGTGTTGAAGTTTATGCACATATAAAAGGAGTAACTCAAAATTATAATTAATACATATCATATTTAGAACAATTATTATAGAACCAAAGCAATTTGCTTTGGGTTCTTGGTAGGACGGCTACCCTTTAAATTATTCTTTAGCATATAATCATAAACGCTTTTTGATATTTTTGTCAGTTGATAAATACCTGTATCAAAATCTTTTAAATTTAGTTGTTCTGCATATAAATTGATTAATTCGAAACCAAATTATAAATTTTTAATACTATATAAATAACTCTAAAAAGTCTTTTTCGAAACTAATTGTTTCAGTTCTTTAATTCGTTTCTCCTTTTGAGGTTGCCTGTTTTT
>JAGLKH010000192.1 GCA_023141985.1 Flavobacteriaceae bacterium
TAAATCAATTTTAATCTAACCAAATGCTATCATAGAACAGTAAAACACTCTAATTGATCAATGTGTAACACTAAATGGATTGTAAACACTTTAAGTAATAATTAAGTCACCCATACCCCCGAAATAGCCAAAGACGATGGAAGGCTATAATGACGCACACTAATTTTTTGTGAATCCTAAATACAAATGGGGTTTTTTAAATAACTTTTTTAAGTCTATTTTAGAAGTTTCTTAAACTGATATTCCTCATTGATTATTGATAGTGATATAATTACATTTATTTATTATCTAAAATGAATGATTATGAATACAAAAAAAATACATTTAAGAATAGTAACTTTTTTTCTCTCTATATTATTAATATTCCAGAGTTGTGCCTCTTATAAAGGAAGCTATACGTTGCAGGAGGCTTTTGAAACAAACAGAAAAGTACAAATCTTAACCATTACTAACGAGAAATTAGAATATCAAAAAATCGATACCCTTAATGGACAATGGGTAGGTCAAAAACTAATAAATAACACAGATTTAGTATATGACCCAATTAGCCCACAAACTATTCGTAACATCCAAGTTATGAGATCGAAGCAAGACGAAAAGAAAGAAGGAAGGGTTATTTTAATCATTATTGGTGGAGTGGTTTTAACAATTATAGCTCTTGTAATAGGTGTAAACAATACGGATTTATCTAATTAAGACTTAGTTCTAAAACATAAAAAACTAATTTTTTTTACGTGTAATAATGTCTTAATCTTGAAAAGAAGAAGTTGTAGTATTGATATACTACTAAATCAAAAAATACATGAAAAATCACTAATTTTTATTTAAAAATGTATAAAAAACTAAAAAATAAGTTAAATAATAGATTATTCATTAATAACTCCTAATTTCAATATTGTTGACTAATAGTTGACTATAAAATAGAAAAAAACCTTAACTAAAATAAAATCAAATAGTTAAGGTTTTATATTGTGGAGTCGCCGAGAATCGAACTCGGGTCCAAACAAGCTACCAAATAGCT
This sequence comes from Flavobacteriaceae bacterium, assembly GCA_023141985.1. GTDB lineage: Bacteria > Bacteroidota > Bacteroidia > Flavobacteriales > Flavobacteriaceae > PRS1. Next base: position 1,022 of record JAGLKH010000192.1, read on the forward strand.
TTCTACACGTTTAGTTTTTAATTAATTTTCGATAATATGCTGATTAAAAACACTCTACATATTACTTAACTTTTTTAGTTTCAAAAATGTATCAAAGCGCTACATTTTCTAGGTTTACTTTTACGATGTCTCAAAATTGAACGCCGTTAACCAAGGCTTTCAGGAGACATTTAGCATTCCTACCTGGTAGGACAAGGCTAATCTTACTATAATTCAGATTATGCAGCTAAAGCGTAGTTATTCTCGCCGTTTAAATTTTGAAATAGCCTTTTACGCGTGTCAATTTCATTACGCGACGTGCTTACAGTTTAGTACAACTCGCTGTCAAAACCAGTCGACCCCTTAGTGAAATAGGTACGCTTAGCGTACCGTAATTGAACTAATGCTGAACTTGTTTCAGTATCTCATCCAATTATATCCAAGATTATTATTTCATACTTTCCTTAATAGGAAAAGGATTGCGAAGTTACTAAAAAAAAGTTGTGCAACATTTCAAATCCAACTATTTTAGCACAAAATTTATACCAAATATTAAGCTGTCAGTATTCAGTTGCACTTTTTAAGTATATTCGTGTTCCGATAGCTATCGGAATTGTGGCTATATAATTAAATGACCAACAAGTAAATTTTCAAATCAACGACTTAATAAATCAACAAATGAACGAGATTTCCGCCTTTGCGGAAATGACAAAAATAATAATAGATGAAATTTGCCTTAATAAAAGAGCGTAAAAATCCGCCAGATCGTCGTGTTGTGTTTTCTCCTCAAGCCTGTCAAAAAATTGTAAGCGATTTTCCTAATGCTGAAATTATTGTAGAATCCAGCGATGTAAGAGTGTTTAGCGATGATGAATATTCTAATTTAGGGTTTCGGGTAACAAACGATGTCTCAGATGCCGATGTTATGTTTGGTGTAAAGGAAGTACCTATTGAGGCGCTTATTCCGAATAAAAAATATTTCTTTTTCTCTCATACTATAAAAAAGCAGCCTTATAATAGAGCTTTATTAAAATCAATTTTAGAAAAGAATATTGAGTTTTACGACCATGAATCGATTGTTGACTCAAATAATCTCAGACTTATTGGTTTTGGATATTATGCCGGAGTTGTAGGTGCTTATAATGGATTAAGAGCTTATGGTTTAAAATTTGGAAGTTTTAGCTTACCTAAGGCAGGAACTTTTAAAGACAGAACAGCACTGGAAGCTTATTTAGATACAATAGAACTTCCAAATATTAAAATTGTTCTTACAGGAAAAGGGCGAGTTGGTAATGGTGCTAAAGAAATTTTAGATCATTTAAAAATCAAGGAAGTATCTGTCGAAGATTATTTAACACAAGAGTTTAATGAAGCCGTTTATACCCAAGTAGATGTGTTAGATTATAATGTCCGTAAAGATGGAAAAATTATAGATATATACGACTTTTTTAATAATGCAGAAGACTATGAATCTACATTTATGCGCTTTGCTAAAGTGAGTGATTTGTATATAGCAGGACATTTTTATGGTGATGGTGCTCCTTATTTGTTTACTCGGGAAGATGCAAAATCTAAAGATTTTAATATTAAAGTTGTAGCAGATATAAGTTGCGATATAGATGGCCCTGTGGCTTCTACTATACGCTCATCAACAATAGAAAATCCTGTTTATGGATATGATCCAATAACTGAAAGTGAAGTTGATTATATGGATGATGATGCAATTGCAGTTATGGCAGTAGATAATTTGCCTTGTGAGCTTCCGGATAACGCAAGTAGAGGGTTTGGTTCTATGTTTTATAATAGTGTAATACCTGCATTTTTTAATAATGATAAAGACGGTGTTTTAGAAAGAGCTAAAATGACAGAAAACGGAAAACTCACACCAAGATTTGCCTATCTGCAAGATTACGTAGATGGGAAAGAGTAGTTAGAACTTTAACATTTATTAGCTACATTTATACTTTAAATTTCTTAAAATGAAAAACGAATACGTAGATATAGACACATTAAAATTCTTATTATATAATGTGCATCAAACTGAGGAGCTATTAAAAAGAGAACGTTTTGTTGACTACGATAAAACATCTATCGATATTTTTATAGACTCGGTTAAAACGTTTTCTGATATTGCATTATTCCCATATATTAAAGATATGGATGAAAAGCCATCTTATTTTGAAAATGGGAAAATCAATGTGCATCCACAATTTGAAAACATACTAAAATCAGGTGGTGAAATGGGATTAGTAGGTGCAGGTTTTGATTATGACGATGGAGGTATGCAAATGCCATCATCCATTTTTCATGCTGC
>JAGLKH010000193.1 GCA_023141985.1 Flavobacteriaceae bacterium
ACAAAAATACAAACATAAATTCAATGATTACATAATTTAATGATTGATTTTTTAAGATGGAAAAGCCAACATTTCTCCCATACCCACGGTAAACAGCCAAGAACCATAAATAGCGTGTTCAATAGATACTAAAAGCGTTGATTTTGTTTTATTAAATGTAAGAGCAAATAATAATCCGCCAAGAAAAGTTAATAGAATTACCAAACTGTTTCTAAAGAAAAAATGAGCTAAAGAAAACACAATAGCATTAACAAAAATAAAAAGTTTATGGTTAGAAAAGAGTTTTTGATACCGCTGAAAAAAGAACGTTCTATAAATTAATTCTTGTGGATATACCGAAAATAAACTGTAAAAAAATAAGATTATAATCCAGAGTTTTGGCTTATTGATTATCACATTAAACAAAACATCTTTATCTGTAAACCAAACAAAAGCAATTGTTATTATTGCTATTATAATTAACTTAATAAATGTCTCTTTCCAGAATACTTTCCAATTTAAGTTTTTAGATACTCTAAATTGATTTTTCTCAACCTTCAACAATACGAAAATGATATAAGCAAATCCAAGTACTCCAATTATTAACTTTATCCAAATTAAAAAACTCAAAGCCAAACTTATTGGTAATACAATAAATAAAAGCATGAATTCTACTAATTTATATGAAATGGATTGCATTTTTGAAATGTTACTTTTATTAAAATATTTCTATTTGCCACTAATACACGAATAATTTATGGAAATTCCAATAGTAAAATTCCAAATTCCAAAAAAAGAAAACATTTTACTGAATACTGTGACTGAATACTGTTTTACTGAAAGCTAATTGCCGTTGTGTGTTTGACTTCGCTAATCATAAATGTGCTATGTGTACTTCCAATATGACTGATTGTGGTTAATTTTTTAACCATAAATTCTCTAAATGCATCCATATCTTTAACTAAAACTTTTAACAAGTAGTCGTAATCACCACTAATATGATAACACTCCAGAACCTCTTTTAAATTTGCAACATCTTTTTCAAACTTTATAACGTAGTCTTGTGAGTGTTTTACCAACTTAATATGGCAAAATGCTACAAAGGATTTATTTACTGTTTCTTTTTTAACTAAAGCCACGTATTTTTCTATCACGCCTGCTCTTTCCAATTTTTTTATACGCTCATAAACTGCAGTAACAGAGAGATCCAATTTGTTAGAAAGTTCCTTGTTTGTTTGTTTACTGTCTAATTGTAACAACTCTAATAATTTTTTATCTATAGCATCAAATTTCATCTGTTCCTTTTTATTTGATTTTTATTATTCAGTGGAACCTTTGACAATTAAAATAATCTTTCTCTTGTATATTTTAAAGATTATTTTAATGGTGTTGGTTTCATTATTGAAAATTTTTCGGTTTATATAATTTAAGATAGCAATATAATTAAAATTATACTACAAATATTAATTATTATAGATTTATTTTCATAATATTTATATAACTATTGATTTATAAACTATAAATAACGATTTTTGTACTATAATTAATTAAAATCGAATGTTATGTCATTTAAACCCGCAAATAAAATTCAAGATTTACAATACTTTGGTGAATTTGGTGGTGTAAACCCATCCATTTCCGATTCTGCAACTTATACATTCCTTTCTGCAAAAAAGATGCTCGACACATTTGAAGGTCACGCAGAAGGCTGTTATTTATATTCAAGACATGCTTCTCCGAGTACTTTATATTTAGGTGAAGCTTTAGCTGCCATGGAAGGTACAGAAACTGCGAACGTTTCAGGTTCTGGCATGGGAGCTATAACAACTACCATGTTGCATTTTTGTGGAGCTGGCGACCATATTGTTTCCAGTAGAACAATTTACGGAGGAACCTATGCCTTCTTAAAGAATTTTGCTCCAAGATTTAATGTGAACACAAGTTTTGTAGACATTACAAAACTAGATGTAGTTGAAGCAGCAATTAATGAGAATACTAAAATTATTTATTGTGAAGCTGTTAGTAATCCTTTATTGGAAGTCGCAGATATAAGAGCATTAGCTCAACTTGCTAAAAAACATGGATTAAAGTTGTTGGTAGACAATACTTTTTCTCCAATGTCTATCTCTCCTAAAGAATTAGACGCTGATGTTGTATTGCATAGTTTGACAAAATTTATTAACGGAACTAATGATACTATGGGAGGTGTTGTTTGTGGAACTCAAGAGTTAATAAATTCTTTACGTAGTGTGAACGATGGAGCTGCCATGTTATTAGGTCCTTCTTTAGACAGTATGCGTGCGGCATCTATTTTAAAAAATATGCGCACACTGCATATCCGTATAAAACAACATAGTAAAAATGCTTTGTATTTGGCTAAACGATTTGAAGATTTAGGATTAAAAACAGTATATCCAGGATTAGCCTCTCACCCATCTCATGAATTATTTAAAAGTATGATGAATTCAGCATATGGATTTGGAGGATTGTTAACAATTGATGTTGGATCTTTAGAGAAAGCCAATGCTTTAATGGAGCTCATGCAGCATGAAAACTTAGGCTATCTTGCTGTGAGTTTAGGATTCTACAAAACATTATTCTCTGCTCCCGGAACATCCACTTCATCTGAAATACCTGAAGAAGAGCAAATTGAAATGGGATTAAGTGATGGACTTATTCGGTTTTCAATTGGTTTAGATGATGACATTGAACGCACATTCAGAATGATGCGAAGATGCATGAATGAATTAGGAATTTTAGAATCTACAAAGAAAATATTAGAAACCGTATAAAATATTTTGTTAGTTATAATTCAAAAATCCTGAAGTTTTACTTCAGGATTTTTTTGTACTTGCAAAGCTTAATCGAAAATCGTAACATTACGCTTCCAAAAAAAATCACAATGCAAAACGATAAAAATATTTCCAAAATTAAAATTGACGGTCAAAACATCATAGAAAATGTTGAGCTCAACATTTGGGAAGCTTTGATTCCTGTTGTAATCTTAATGTCAATGTTAGCTTATAATATATTTTTTGTCGAAGATCAAGAATGGTTTGGCACATACACAAATCAAATTATTCTTTTGCTAGGAGGTGTTGTATCTGCAGTGGTTGGCATGTTTAACAAAGTATCTTTTGGAAGAATGCTTACTGAAATTTGGGAAAACTTAAGAAGTGTTTTTGTGCCAATAATGATATTATTTTTAGTTGGTGCTTTGGCTGGAACTTGGCTTGTAAGCGGTGTAATTCCAGCTATGGTGTATTATGGTTTACAAGTATTAAGTCCTGAAATATTTTTACCCGCCTCAGTTATTATTGCAGCAGTAATTTCAATTGCAACCGGTAGCTCCTGGACAACATCGGCAACTGTAGGTATAGCTCTTGTTGGAATTGGAACAACGGCATTAGGTATTAACCCAGGAATGGTTGCCGGAGCAGTAATTTCCGGTGCTTATTTTGGAGATAAAATGTCTCCTCTAAGTGATACGACCAACCTTGCGCCTGCTATGGCAGGAACAGATTTGTTTACGCATATTAGGTATATGGCTATTACGACCGTTCCTACTATAATTATTGCACTAATTGTTTTCAGTATTATAAGCTTTAACATTGAGACTACCGGAGTAGCTGATGTAAGCAACTTTTTAAATTCAATTGATTCAACTTTCAATATTTCGCCTTGGTTATTTTTGGTACCTATAGCTGTTATAGCATTAATTCTTCAAAAGACGAAACCATTAATAGCTTTAGGAACAGGCGTTTTATTAGCAGCGATTTTTGCTTTCATTTTTCAACCGGAAATTTTAAGCACTTTATCTGAATCAAAAATTGGCGCTGTTTTAAATTCAGTCTTTACTGATACTCAAATAATAACAGAAAACGAAAAACTAAACGACCTCTTTTCTGCAGGAGGAATGAAAGGAATGCTCTGGACGATATACTTAATTATTTGCGCTATGGTTTTTGGTGGTATTATGGATGCCATTGGTGCATTAGCACGAATTACAAAATCATTGCTATCTATAGCAACTACAATATTTGGCTTATTTGCAAGTACAGTTGTTAGCTGTTTAGGATTAAATGCCATTGCAAGTGACCAATATTTAGCCATCGTAATTCCAGGAAAAATGTTTAAAAAAGCTTTTGATGATAAGGGCTTAGCTCCTGAAAATTTAAGTAGAACACTTGAAGATTCAGGTACTGTAACTTCTGTTTTAATTCCTTGGAATACATGTGGCGCCTACCAATCGGGAGTACTTGGCGTTGGTGTTGCTGAGTATTTTGTGTATGCCATCTTTAACTGGTTGAGTCCGTTTACGACATTGTTTTTTGCTGCATTAAATATCAAAATCAGGCAATTAACTGCTAAATAGATTATTTTTATTAATTTAAAAGTTTATTATAGTTAATATCTATAGTATAATAAAAATTTAAAATTTTTATTGATACAAAAAAGCGGACTTGTGCTTATCTTTGTAACTAAGAAAAATATTATTCATTTAAAAAATAAAACAAATGTCATTAGTAGGTAAAAAATTCCCTGATTTAAGTGTAGACGCAATGAACGAAATGGGAGACACTTTTAAAGTGAACGTTCTTGAAGAGGCGAGAAAAAACAATAAGAAAGTCGTTTTATTTTGGTACCCAAAAGATTTCACTTATGTGTGCCCAACAGAAATCTTTGCTTTTCAAGAAGCTCTTGGAGAATTCGAAAAAAGAAATACCATTGTAATTGGCGCTTCTTGTGATACTGCAGAAGTTCATTTTGCTTGGTTAAATACTCCAAAAGATAATGGAGGAATTGAAGGTGTTACCTATCCTCTTTTAGCAGACACCAATAGAAATTTATCTAATCAATTAGGTATTTTACAAATTGGTGAAGAAACATACAATGAAGATTCTGATACCATTACTATGGATGGACCTTACATTACATGGAGAGCAACGTATTTAATTGACGAAGAAGGTACTATTTTTGCAGAGAATGTTAATGTTGAACCTGTAGGAAGAAATATAGCGGAATATATTAGAATGGTAGATGCTTATACACATTTTCAGAAACATGGTGAAGTTTGTCCAGCTAACTGGGAAGAAGGAAAAGACACCTTAAAAGAGAATAGAGATAGTGTAGCAGAGTACTTAGCTTCACATTAATATATTCAAAATCATGATTACAGAAATAGAACAAGATAATTTACAAGAAATAGTAAACAATAATGAAACTGTTATTGTGCAGTTTTCTGCCACTTGGTGTGGTAATTGTCGAATTATGAAGCCAAAATTTAAAAAACTAGCTTCCGAAAATGAAACTATTTCTTTTGTAATGGTAGATGCCGAAAAATTTCCTGAATCACGTAAAATGGCAACCGTAGATAATTTACCAACATTTGCTACATATAAAAACGGGAGTTTTATTAATCAAGTACAGACTAACAAATTTGATGTTTTAAAAGAACTTGTAAATGAAGTTACCAATAATTAAACACCTTACACAGTTTATAGAAGATAATGATGAAGATTTTGTTATTGAAACTATAGAAACATTAGAAGCTCTAACTGAAGTTTCTTCTCTTAAAGATGAAGAACTGGATGTAATTGGAGAGTTAATCTCTAATATGTATGGTGCCATCGAAGTTAACAAAATGATTGCTGAAGGAACTCCCAAAAAAGAAGCCTTAAATGGTTTTATGAAACGGGTTTTGGGCTCTATCGATACATAATTATTTTAAATATAACGAAAAGACCGTTTAAAAAGTAGTCATTGGGAATATTACCGAGAAACAAAATATTTTTTGTTTCGAAGGTAGCAGCATAGCTGTGAAGCAATCTGTTAAATTTAAGTTATTAATTAACAGATTACCTCGTCACGCCAAAGGCGTGACGAGGTAATGACGGTTAAGAAGGGCTTTTTTTAAAGCTTTTTTTATTTTTCGAATCTTGAAATATTTTTCAAAAAAACATAACCAAAAAATACTAAATATACTTACTTTTAAGCATCAAATTAAAACATAAAAAAATGGCAACAGTAACATTAAAAGGAAACCCAATACACACTTTAGGTAATTTACCGGAAATAGGTAGTATGGCTCCTAATTTTAGATTAGCAACAGTTAGTTTATCTAATAAAACTTTAGAAGATTATAAAGGACAAAAATTGGTGTTAAACGTTTTTCATAGCTTAGATACTGGTACTTGTGCGGCATCTGTGAGAGAGTTTAATAAAGTTGTAACAGATCTAGAAAACACTACAGTACTTTGTATTTCAAAAGACCTTCCTTTCGCAATGTCAAGATTTTGTACTGCCGAAGGCATAGAAAATGTAGAAATGCTTTCTGATTTTAGAGATGGTCAGTTTGGAAAAGATTATAATTTATTATTTACAGATGGTCCTGTAGAAGGACTTTTATCCAGATGCATCATTATTTTAGATGAAAAAGGTAAAGTATTATATTCTGAACAAGTGCAAGAAGTTGTTGAAGAACCAAATTATAAAGCAGCTTTAGAGGCATTAACATAATGAATAAACTAAGCAACTTTATAACTAACCGACTTAAAAGTATTGGTTATGCTTTTAAAGGTGCTTTCCTACTTTTAAAAACTGAAGCAAGTATAAAAATTCAATTTTTTATAGCATTAATAGTGACATTTGCAGGTTTTTATTACAACATTTCTACAACGGAATGGATTATTCAAATATTAGCCATTGGTTTAATAATAAGTATTGAAGGATTAAATACTGCCATTGAAGAAATTGCAGACTTTATTCATCCGGAGCAGCACAAAAAAATTGGACTCATTAAAGATTTTGCAGCTGGAGCCGTTTTCATTTTTGCTATTGCAGCAATTATTGCGGGCTTTATAATTTATTTTCCAAAGATTTTTTAAATACAGATACATTTAGGAGAACGAAAAACAGATCTCGCTCTTCAGCGAGATTAACTCAATGAACTCATCTTGACTTTTTATATTCCCTAAAAAAT
>JAGLKH010000194.1 GCA_023141985.1 Flavobacteriaceae bacterium
CCGAAATACAATTTTTCAAAATAAAGTTTCGTTAACGTTTGTAATTTGTATTTTTGTTGAATCGGCAAAACGATTCAATCCTGAACTGGTTTCAGGATCTCATGTTCAAAATAAGGACGTATTAATGGCGAAGAAAAAAGCGACCAAAAAAAAATCAGTAAAAAAAACTAAAAAACTAAGCTTCACTTTATCTAATCAACAAAAATTAGTGTTTGGTAGTTTATTGCTAATTCTTGGTATTCTACTTTTTATTGCCTTTCTATCCTATTTTTTCACAGGAGAAGCGGATCAAAGTATTCAATCTCAATTTACTAATAGAGATATTGAATCTCAAAACTGGTTGAGTAAAGTTGGTGCATGGGTTAGTCACTTATTTATTTACCGTGGTTTTGGATTAGCATCTTTTATTTTTTCCGGATTAATTTTTATTACAGGAATCTATATATTATTAGAAATAAACAAAGCCAGATTGCGTCGTCATTGGTTTTGGGGAACACTCATTGTAATATGGACTTCAATACTTTTTGGTTTTCTTGCAAATAAAAACCCTTTGTTTGGTGGTACTATTGGTTTTGAAATGAATGATTTACTTCAAGACTATATCGGTAAAATTGGTACTGCTCTCCTACTTGTTTTGGGTTTGATTACTTATTTGGCGATTCGCTTTAAAATAACAGCTCAACATTTTGGCAACTTATTTAAATCCGCAAAAAAGAAAGTTAAAACCGAATTTAACTCAGAAGAGGGTCTTGAGTTTGTTAATATAGATAATGACTTTACAGCAGAAGCTGATGATATTAAATCTGCTTTTAAAGTTCAAATAGAAAATTTAGAGCCTACAATAACACATCATTCAAAACCTAAAACCGAAGAAAACGAATTAAAGATTGAAACTGGAGAAGAAGATGTTGAAATTGAAGTTGAAACTATAGCTGAAGAACAATCGGAAACAGATAATCTTGCAAATAAACTTGTAGAAGATTTTGGTAAATTTGATCCTACATTAGAGCTTGGCAATTATCAGTTTCCACCATTAGATTTATTAAAAAAATATGATGGAGAAGGTATAACAGTTAATAAAGATGAGCTTGAAGAAAATAAGAATAAAATTGTAGAAACACTTCGTAATTATAAGATTGGCATTTCAAGTGTTAAAGCAACCATTGGTCCAACAGTTACCCTTTACGAAATAGTCCCGGAAGCAGGTGTTAGAATTTCAAAAATTAAAAATTTAGAAGACGATATTGCACTATCACTTTCAGCTCTTGGCATTCGTATTATCGCACCAATTCCGGGTAAAGGCACTATTGGTATAGAAGTTCCTAATAAAAATCCAACTATAGTATCAATGTATTCTGTAATTGCGTCTCAAAAGTTTCAAAAGGCTGAAATGGAATTGCCAATGGCTCTTGGTAAAACCATAAGTAATGAAACCTTAGTTGTCGATTTGGTTAAAATGCCTCACTTACTTATGGCAGGAGCTACAGGACAAGGAAAATCGGTTGGATTAAATGCTGTACTTACTTCCTTGATTTACAAAAAACATCCTGCTGAAGTAAAATTTGTACTGGTAGATCCTAAAAAAGTAGAGCTTACCCTTTTTAATAAAATTGAACGACATTATTTAGCAAAACTTCCAGATAGTGAAGAAGCCATAATTACAGATAACACGAAAGTTATCAATACATTAAACTCCTTATGTATAGAAATGGACAATCGTTACGAAATGCTTAAAAATGCCTTTTGTCGAAATATTAGAGAATACAATGCAAAGTTTAAAGCCCGAAAATTGAACCCTAATGAAGGTCATCACTTTTTACCATATATTGTTCTTGTTGTTGATGAGTTTGCCGATTTAATTATGACTGCCGGGAAAGAAGTAGAAACACCTATTGCACGTTTAGCGCAATTGGCTCGAGCTATTGGTATTCATTTAATAATAGCTACACAAAGACCCTCTGTAAACGTAATTACAGGATTAATAAAAGCAAATTTTCCAGCACGAATTGCATTTAGAGTTACCAGTAAAATAGATTCGAGAACTATTTTAGATGGTTCTGGAGCAGACCAGCTTATTGGTCGAGGTGATATGCTTTTTACTCAAGGTAATGATCTAATTCGATTACAATGTGCTTTTGTAGATACTCCAGAAATAGAACGAATTACTGAGTTTGTAGGATCACAAAAAGCCTATCCTGATGCATACTTACTTCCTGAATATATTGGTGAAGAAAGTGGCACAAGTCTTGATATAAATATATCAGACAGGGATCAACTCTTTAAGCAAGCGGCTGAAATAATTGTTACTGCTCAACAAGGTTCTGCCTCATTATTACAGCGTAAATTAAAATTAGGTTATAATAGAGCAGGGCGATTAATAGATCAGTTGGAATCTGCCGGTATAGTTGGTCATTTTGAAGGTAGCAAAGCAAGGCAAGTATTAGTACCAGACCTTGTAGCTTTAGATCAACTTTTAGAAAACGAAAGCCAATAATTGGCATTTTATTAAAAGATAATTATGAGAAATATAATAGTACTATTAGTTATATTGATATGTACAACATCCTTTGCACAGAATTCTACTGAAGCAAAGGATTTACTCGATGAAGTAACTGCAAAAGTAAAATCCTATGATAATATTTCAATAGATTTTAAATATGTTTTAAATAATTCCGAAGAAAATATTAGTCAGGAAACCAGGGGAAATGTTGTAATGCAAGGAGATAAATATATTATTAATATTTTAGGGATTACTAGAATTTATGACGGAAAAACACTTTATAGTATTAGTCCCGAAGATGAAGAAGTTACTATTTCCAGTGAAAACACAGAGGACGAAAACACAATTACTCCAAGTGAAATGCTTTCTTTTTACGAAAATGGTTATAATTATAGTATGGATATTATTCAGAATGTAAATGGAAGAAAAATACAGTATGTAAAATTACAACCAATAGATTCTAACACAGAAATGAAATACGTTTTATTAGGAATAGATATTAAAACCAAACACATTTATAAATTGATAGAAATTGGCAGTAACGATACAAAAACAACACTTACTGTTAATTCTTTTAAAACAAACGAGCCCTTATCAAAAACCTTGTTTATTTTTGATGAAAAGAAGTACAAAGATTATTACATCAATAAAATAGATTAGGTTTTCTCTGTGAAGATATTAGATCGTTACATACTCGTTACCTATTTAAAAACTTTTTTTAGTGTGTTTATTATTCTCATGCTAATTTTTGTTTTACAAT
>JAGLKH010000195.1 GCA_023141985.1 Flavobacteriaceae bacterium
AATGAAATTTTTTATTGATACTGCAAATTTAGACCAAATAAAAGAAGCACAAGATCTTGGAGTACTTGACGGTGTAACTACCAACCCTTCATTAATGGCTAAAGAAGGCATAACGGGACATGACAATATTTTAAAACATTATGTAGATATTTGCAACATTGTTGATGGAGATGTTAGTGCAGAAGTTATTGCTACAGATTTTGAAGGCATGATAAGAGAAGGTGCAGCTTTAGCCGAATTGCATGAGCAAATCGTTATAAAACTACCAATGATTAAAGATGGCATAAAAGCAGCAAAATATTTTAAAGATAAAGGTATTAAAACCAATGTTACTTTAGTTTTTTCTGTTGGCCAGGCAATATTAGCCGCAAAAGCTGGCGCAACTTATGTGTCTCCTTTTATTGGCCGTTTAGATGATGTTTCTACAGATGGATTAAATTTAATTGGAGAAATTCGTCTTATTTACGATAATTACGGTTTTGAAACTCAAATTTTAGCAGCTTCAGTCCGTCATTCAATGCACATTGTTAATTGTGCTAAATTAGGAGCAGATGTTATAACTTCACCTTTAAGTGCTATTGAAGGTTTACTAAAACACCCACTTACTGATATTGGCCTGGCAAAATTTTTGGAAGATTATAATAAAGGAAATCAGTAAAGTTGTTTGTCCAATAATTTAAATAAAAATACCCCCACATAGTGTCTAACTTGTTGGGGGTACTTCAAATTGTAGTTTTTTTATTTCAGTTCATTTAAAATATATTTAAAATCTTTGCTAAATATATTTGCGTTAGAGGTTACTATAGTTTTATTACTATTAACTACCATAACTTTATTTATATAATGTAACGAAAGCATTTTTTTGGCTGCTTTGGGATTTCTAAACCGATATTCTTTATCTAAACTACAGTTGTTTTGTTTTAGCATTCGCACCCAAATATTTAAAGGATATGAATCAATATTAATAGAAATAAAATTAATATCTGGATATTCTTCTTTAAATTCATTTGCTCTTTTATGACTATTCCTAAAATGATTTTTTACAGCCTTAGACCAAAAATATACGACAGTTGGTTTATTAAAAAGAGTATTAATATTTACCGAAGTATTTTTATAATTTGTAACTTCAATTTCCGGGAATTTATTTCCAGGGTTCAATTTCTTTAAAGAATTATATAAGTCGGTAATATATTCCGAATGGTCTTCATTTGTACTTTTTTCTATATATGAATTGTACATTGATTCACTTTCTTCAACAGAATTGCAATAGGATAAAAAATTGCGAGTAGCATATTTTAATAAGTTATTTTTAATTGTATTATTACTAATTAAGCTATCCATTAAATACAACTTATTTAAATTATAATCTATAGAGTTTCTATCAAAAACAATGTTTTTAGAAGTTTCAAAATATTTCAGCAATGCTAAATTGTTAAAATGGTGTAATAAAAAATAGTAATAAGTATAAAAATCCTTTAAGTCTTCATCATTATAATTAATAGTCTTTCTGAAATCATAAAAATCTTTAGGCAACGAATTATAATCCTTTAACTTATAATTACCATAATATCTAAAAGGATACAATTCTTTATGAGCGTAATAACTATAATCTATACTTGCTTTAGAAACTTTAGTAAACAGTTCCGAATTTGGATATTTTTCAATAAAACTATTTAACTCACTAAATTTGTCAGCTTTTAAAGAATCTATTTTATTTTGAAACTCAAGGGGTTTTAATTTACTTAATTTGTACATCATCTTGTTTTCGTAATCAAGAGTAACAAATAAATTAATCAGGTAATTATTTTTTTTAGCTCCTCTCCCTGTAAACACCATAGATTCATCAAAATCTATAGTATTAAGTCTTAATAATAAACTGTCATTTGGTTCTAAAATTATGACTTGAATTTCGCCTCCATGGGTAAAGGAAT
>JAGLKH010000196.1 GCA_023141985.1 Flavobacteriaceae bacterium
AAAACTTTTTGGAAGACTGTTCAGCAAACGCCTTGTACAACCTCTGGCTCATTCGCTTATTTAAACTCCTGTTTTAATCAAATATTGCATCAAAGATTAATGCAATATTCATGAGCTCCGTAACATAAAAATGATTATGTGGCGAATAAATCGAGCTTGCGAGATTGGCTTCACCGAATCTTGATTTGAAGAGCAAATCTTCGATTTCATGAATTCCTATTTAATAAAATAGAAAACCATAAATAAAGTTTTATGAGGTCGTTATTTTGAGCTTTGAGTATCAATTTACATAATGTAATAAATTTTATTCATACCTTAAAGCATCAATAGGATTTAGTTTGGCTGCTTTACGGGCAGGAAAATATCCAAAAGCAATACCAACCAACACCGAAAAACCAAAGCCGATCAGTATTGAATAAAAAACTGTGGGTATATAAAAATTTGTTACTTTATAAATAATTTGATTACCAATAATTCCAAATAATACGCCTATAATACCTCCGACCAAACTCAATACTATAGCTTCAATTAAAAATTGAGTTAAAATATCACTTTCCCTGGCACCAATTGCCAATCGGGTCCCTATTTCGCGGGTGCGTTCTGTTACCGAAACCAACATAATATTCATGATGCCAATGCCTCCAACTATCAATGAAATACTGGCTATGGCACCTAAAATCAGGGTTAATATTCCTGTAATATTACCCGTAATTTCTTGAAGTTCAATTTGTGTTGTGATTTCAAAATCATCTTCTTCACCTTCCGGTATTTTATGTGACTCCCTCAAAAGTTCTGTAGCTTCAATTTCAGCATCCACTATATGATCTTCACTTAAGGCGCTGGCCATGATCATATTGTAACCACTTCGCTGGCCATACAATCTATTTTGAATAGTTGTATAGGGTGCTATCAACATATCATCTTGATCTTGCCCCATGGTGCCTTGCCCTTCTTCCTTTAATAAGCCAACAATAGTAAATGGTACTTTATTGATTCTAATTTTCCTTCCCACAGGATCTAAATCCGAGAAAAGTTCTTCCCTAATCGTTTCCCCGATCACACAAACTTTACGGGCTGTTTTTACATCTTCTTCAGTAAAAACATCTCCTGAAGATATATCACGACTTAAAATATCAAAATATTCTTGAGAAACACCATAAACAGTGGTTGATTTATACCCATTTGGACCAATAGCCTGAACTCCAATTGCAACCAAAGGTGATAATTTGGACATCCAAACGGAGTTCTTTTGTAACATGTCAAAATCTTTTTTGTCTATAGGTTTCCCCATTCTAACATTTATGCCTGCCCTATGTTCAGCCTTAGTACCAATCATTAATAAATTGGTGCCTAACCCTGATATTTGGTTTTGAACTTGCTGGGTTGCCCCCTCTCCTGCGGATATGGTCATAATTACGGCAGCAACACCTATGATGATACCTAACATGGTAAGCAAACTTCGGGTCTTATTTTTATTTATAGCCTGAAATGCTACTTTAAAGGTTTTTAGTAATTGTTTCATTGATAACGATTAAGTTATTGTTTCTAAGTCTTTTAACGCACTTTTTTTAGTACTTCTATTTTTTATGAATTTATCAGTTAAAACACGGCCATCCCTTAAATAGACTATTCGTTTTGCAAACTGGGCAATTTCAGGTTCATGGGTAATCATTAAAATAGTTTTTCCAAGATCGTTTAATCTCATAAATAAATCAGCTATCTCTATGCTGGCCTTACTATCCAGGTTGCCGGTAGCCTCATCAGACAAGATCAGTGCAGGATCATTTACCAAAGCCCTTGCAATGGCCACTCTTTGTTGTTGCCCTGCAGAAAGCTCATTAGTTTTATGGTAAATGCGGTCCGCCAAGCCTACCTGTTCCAAGGCTTTTTTTGCCAACTTTTTTGAATTTGAAAACCTTCCAGTTCTATCATATACCAGCGGCAGCTCAACATTTTCAAGTGCCGTTGTGCGTGAAAGTAAATTATAGCTTTGAAAAATGAATCCGATTTTTTGATTACGGATATCAGCTAATTGGTTCTTATTCAATTTATTTACATGTACACCATCCAAATGATATTCTCCGGAAGTGGGTTTATCCAGACAACCCAAGATATGCAATAAGGTAGATTTACCTGACCCGGAAGAACCCATAATAGCGACGAACTCACCTTCTTCAATAACCAAATCAATACCTGTAAGCGCGTGGACTTCTATCTCACCGGTTTTAAATACGCGACTAAGTTTCTTGGTTTCTATGACTTTTTTTAAAGACATCTTGTATTATTTTTTAGATTTAATACCATTGATAGCCTTTATTTCTTCAGTTAATTCAGAACCATCAAGAAATCTTTTAATTTCAGATTGTAAGCCTGTTTTTATACCTATTTCAATAAACTTGAAATCTAAATTTTCGTCAGCATTTATATAGAAAAAACCATCTATAGTTGCAGGTAGTTTTTTCTTAAAATTAGAAGATGTATAAGTATCTTCATTGTTAATGGCTTTTATAAAAGTTTGCTGTACTGAATCTGGAAGCATCATTTTGCTTTTTGATTCCAGTATTGGTTTAATTTCTTTAAGCATTTGTTCATTAGGCCTAAAACGGAACGCTGAGTTGTTAATAAGAAAGGCATCTTTTGAAGCGCGTATTATAAACTCAAGGTTAGTTGTCATTCCTGGAAGTAACAAGCCTTTATCATTATCTACATCTACCACTACTTGATAATTAACTACATTGTTTATTTCAATTGGTTGTAGTCTAATTTGACTTACTTGCCCATTGAATTTTTTTTCTGGATAAGTTTGAACACTAAAACGAACTGGCATATTATTAGTAATATAACCAATATCACTTTCATCTACGTCTGCCAAAATCTGCATTTTTGATAAGTCTTCTGCTATTATAAACATTTTTGGGGTTGAAAAAGATGCTGCAACTGTTTGACCTTCTTCTACACTACGCTCAGTTACTGTTCCGCTTATTGGTGATGTAATGTGTGCATAATTAATACTTACTTGTATATTTTTTACAGCAGCTACAGAAGCTTTTTTTGCACTTAAAGCTTGCTCGTAAGTATATTTAGAATTACTATACTCTTGTTGTGATATTACTCCTTTTTCAAATAAAATTTTACTCCTGTTATATTCTTCTGTGGTATGGGTTAATTGAACTTCACTCACTGACAAATTAGCTTGAGCACTTGTCAGATTTGTTTTTAATAATTTTAAGTCCATTTCTGCCAAAAGTTGACCAGCTTTTACTTTATCGTTATAATCAACATATATTTTTTTGATTGTACCTGAGATTTGAGTTCCAATCTCTACTGTATTTATTGCCTCTAAAGTTCCTGTACTAGACACAACCAACTCTATTTTTCCTTTTTCTAAATATGTATAAGTGTATTCAAGGTTTTTAGCATCAATTTTGGGTTTTATAATGAAATAAATAACTAATGCTATTATTAAAATTAAAGGAACAATCCATTTCAATCGCTTCATAATTAATTATGATTATATTAATATTAATCAAAAATAAATTCAAAAGGTTATAATACATATGATATAAATCAATATTTAACATTCTAAAAAAAAAAAGTTATAAAATCATTCCACACACATTTACTCACTCCTCCGTGATTATTTGATAAATAAGTATTAGTGAACCTCGCAAAAAACTCGGTTTTGCTTCCCTCCTACGTCATCTCGACTGCGCTCGATACAGGCTCGCATAATAAGTGTTCTACTAGCTTTAGTAGAAGAAATTTTTAGATAAAAATTTTTAAAGGAAGTTTTCCGTTTTGCTTGGCTTTTAACCCAAGCAAAGCAACATAACGCAGTACATTATAATACATTTTATAACAATTAGCGAATAGCACTTTTTCGTGCCATTTTACATAGTTGCAGATAAATCATCCACTGGATAATTGCATTTGTATAGCCTAAAATATGCACACTCATTTGCCTTTGCGTTAGCTGGCTCGTTCGCTAAATTAGTCCACAGGACTAATTCTTTACGCTCCGCCCTGTTTTTGCCAAAATTTTATGAAGCCGTTTTAAATGTTCTATTTAACATAATATTTAAAAAACTCTTTTTCAATAAGAGTTTTACTCAATTTATTATTAGTAATCATCTCTGATTCTATACATAAGCCTGAAGTGATTGCACCAAATTGCATACATTTTATCGTTTCGTAACCTTTCGAAAATCCATACAGAAAACCTGAAAAGAAAGAATCTCCAGCACCATTTGCATTGTTTAAAGTATAACTTTCAATAATTGGAACTTCAATCCATTTACCATCTTTGGTATATGCAGTTGCACCATCTTTTCCGTGTGTACACACCACCAATTCCTTTCCATTGGCAATTTGTGCTTCCATAAAAGGTTTGTAATCGGGTAAATTGTCAGAACTTAAAAAGATATAAGCAGCGGCGTCAATAAAGTCTTGGTGGTATTCGTTTTTGCCATCATAATCGTGTAAATCGGTCCAGATTTCTTTGTTTAATTGTTTACAAACGGGTAAAATATAACGGCAATAATTGGCAATATTCACAACAATATAATTTGCATTTGCTACCTCTTTTTCAAACTTAGAATAATCTATAACAGGGATATCAGAACTAGGATTCATAAAAACAGAAATTCGCTCTCCCCTACCATTTATAATGTTTAAATGCCTTTCGGTGCCTTTGGGATCTATATCATTGATAAAATTTAAGGTAGGTTCTTGTAAATAAGAAGTTACTTTTTCTCCAAAGGAATCATTGCCTATCAAGGAATGAAATGTCGTAGGAAAACCCAATTTAGAAAGTGTCAATGCTTTTCCTGCACCAGTATTTCCAATAGTTTCATTAAAATGGCAATGATGAATAGTTTGCGGAATTGCTTCCGGGAATTCATCTAACGTAATTACTGAATTGTATGATGCGCCACCAATAATAAATATGTTTTCCACTAGTTGCTAAGTTTTATAATGAATGCTGAATTAGCCTTTAAATCAATTGATTTAAGGGAAGAAAAATAGGTGTTTGTAATAATATCGGTTCCGTTAGAATACCCTTCAATAGATTCTTTGAAACGCTCTAAACTAAACTTATTAATAGCTTTACTATTGTTATTAATGATTACCATTGTTTTTTCTTCGTTTTTGTGCCTAAAATATACATAAATATTATCTATTGGTTGGTAATGCGTTAATTTTCCAGAATGGATTTCTGTAGCATTTTTACGCCAGTTCAAAATTGTACTTACATACTTATGCATACTATTTTCTTGAGTTGTTCTTCCTTTTTCAGTAAATGCATTTCTTTTATCAGATTTCCAACCTCCTGGAAAATCTTTTCGCAATTGCCCATCAGGTTTATCACCTTCAAATACCAACTCATCACCATAATATAATTGAGGTATTCCTCTAGTTGTTAAAATAAATGCCATACTCAATTTTAGTTTGTCAATATCATTATTCAATAAGGTGAATAAGCGCCCTACATCATGATTTCCGTTAAATATTTTATTATTATAAGCATCTCCATACACAAAATCTTCTGCCAAGGTTTCATATATTTTATAGATGTTATTTTCTTCTCCAAATGCTTTCAACATGGCATAGTACAACGGATAATCACAAACACTATTTACAGGTGAAATATAACCATCATTTTTTGCTCCTATACTATTCCAATAAGATAATGATGATGCTTTTGCTTCCCAAGTTTCAGCAACAATATAAAAATTAGGATATTCCGTGTTAATTGTTTCTATCCATTTTGCCATTACTTTTTTATCAGGATATGGATAGGTATCCATTCTGATACCATCTAACTGTGCATATTCAACCCACCAAATTGAATTTTGAATCATATAGGTTGCTAAAAACGGGTTTTCCAAGTTTAAATCAGGCAAATTAGTATCAAACCAACCTTTTGTAAATAAATCGTAATCACTTTTTGAAGCGTGCGGATCAGAAGCAGCAATATTGGTAAAATTACTTCTTGTAAATGTGTCCCATTGATTCAACCAATCTTTAGAAGGCAAATCATTCATCCACCAATGGCCAGAACCACAATGATTAAATACTTGATCCATAATCACTTTCATTCCTTTTTGATGACTTAAATCTACCAAACTTTTAAAATCTTTATTGCTCCCAAAACGACTATCGGTTTTATAGAAATTTGAAATTCCGTAACCGTGATATGAATATTTCGGTTGGTCATTTTCCAAAAACGGATTCAGCCACAATGTTGTTACTCCCAATGCTTCAATATAATCCAAATGGTTTATAATTCCTTCTATATCGCCACCATGTCTTCCATCTTGATTGGAAAGATCTGCTTTTTCAAGGGTATCATCGGTAGAATCATTCGCTGGATTTCCGTTTGAAAAGCGATCTGGAGTTATCAAATACATAACATCAGAGCCATCAATTGTCTGAGTTGTATTACCTCTGTTTCTTTTTGTTTTTAATTCATAGTTATATCGTAATTCTTTGCTAGTATTTGTTTTAAAAACAATATCAAAAGAACCTTCTTTAGTCGTTTCTGCTATTGACAGATTTATAAAAAGATAGTTTTCATTTTCTAATATAGAAATACTATTTATTGAAATCCCTTCATAATTGATACTTGGTTTTGTTTGACTAATATTTTCACCATATACCAAAAGTTGTAATTCGGTATTTTCCATTCCGATCCACCAATTTGGAGGTTCTATTCTGTTCAATATTACGTTTTGAGCGCTTAATTGAATTGAAACAACAAGGAATAAACAGGTGATAAAAGTTCTAAATACAGTTTTCATTTTAGTAAAGTTAAAAATTAGATTTCCCAATATTACTGTTGAAAACAACACCTTACAACTCCATTATACAAACAACAACTTCAATACATCAAACTACCTGTATTAACTAGTTTTAGTAAGGGTTGAAAGTAATTAGAATTAGGCAAAATTATAGTTGTGTACTTGTTTTTTGTATAATATTGCTGGTTGTTTGTATAGAATTAATGGTTATTTAGACTAATTTTCAGATTTTAGCAACGTGAATTTAAACAATATGAAGTTTTCTTTTTTTGGTTTAAATAAGAATTCCAATCGAGCCACAAAGCACCTTGGCTATTGGTTCGTATTTGTATGTTTTTTTACTTTGGTTTGGGGAACTTATGATAATGATTATTTCAGGAATTTTATGATTCAAATATTAAGTCTTCCTGCTAGATTAATCTTAGTTTACGTAACTTTATATATCTTGTTTCCTAAATTTTTTCTTAAAAAGAAATATGGAATGTTTGTCTTTCTCTATATTCTTTTATTAATTTTTGTTGCTGTTTTCATTCAAAGAATCTTGTTTTATTACGTTGTGCAACCAAATTATTTGCAAAACTTTGAAACTTCTAATTTCTTCGCGGTTACTGAAATAATGAACACCCTTTTAGATGTAAATATTGCTGCTATTATTCCTTTAGGCTACGTTTTTTTTAAGAGTTGGCAAGCAACAAATCAAAAAACCATCGAACTTGAAAGCCAACAATTAGCTTCTATTAAAGAGGAGGAATTTATCTATTTAAAAGTTGAAAAATCATTACAGAAAGTTTTTTTGAAAGACATTATTTTTATTGAAAGCCTTAAAAATTATATCAAAGTAAAAACTACTAATAGAGAAATTATTGCTTATAAAAGCATTTCATCCATTGAAGAAATGTTGACTAACAAAAAGTTCTTAAGAGTCCATCGTTCTTTTATTGTAGGCCTCAATTTTATTGATTCCTTTTCACCAAGTAAATTAATATTGAAAGGAATCCCTATACCCATTGGACGAAAATATAAAGAAGAAGTTAAAGCTGTTTTAGGTTATTTTTAGATATAGATTAATTTCCATTCCACACACATTTACTCATGTGCACTTAGTGTTTATTGGAAATCGTGAATCTTCGATTTTGCTTCCCTCCTATACTTCGACAAGCTCAGCGCAGTCTTGTCGCATAAAAAGTGTTTTACTCCTTATTTAATATTTTAAATTTTGGAAGTCGTGAACCTAGAATGTAGTTTGGCTATAGCCTAAACTCATTCTTCGGTTTCATTAGCATTGTAGAAGAAACTTTTGGGATAAATTTTTTCAATAAACGGTAGTATGCCAAAGCGCCAGCTGGCTCGTTCGCTAAATAAGTCCACAGGACTTATTCTTGACGCTCTGCCCTGCTTTTAACCCAAGCAAAGTAGCATAACGCGGGACATTATAGTACTGTTTAGTGTCAGCAAAAAGTGAACTTTTAAAGGGTTAAATCTTAGAGATAGATTTAATATATTTATAAACAATTGCATTAAATGCAATAATTTATCGTTTTCGCTGTTTTAAGTGCAATTTTTTTACTATAAGTGCTTAAACGGTTATTTTAAGTGCAATTTTTTGTATTAAATAAACCTTAAATGCAATTATTTATCAAAAAAGCTATTTTAAGTGCAATTATTTTACTATTTTTGTAGCCAATCATATTTTAAGTGCAAAAATTTATCATGAAACTTGATTTACCTGAAATAATATATAGTTCATCTAATTCATTTGAATCCAGAAAAATTGGTGAACTATTGAAAGATGGAAAAATTAAAAAATTACTTCCAAAGGCTTATACGTCAAACTTCATAGATGAAGAAGATGTTATAATTAAGAGGCATCTATTTCAACTAATATCCAAACATTATCCTGGAGCATTATTAAGCCACCGATCAGCAATCGAGTATACATTATCTCCAAAAGGGAATATATATTTAACATCATCACAAAATCGTGTTGTAAGATGGCCTGGTGCAACTCTTAAATTCACAAAAGGGCCAGGACCATTATCTAATGACAATCCACTATATAAAGATTTATATGTTTCATCTCAAGAAAGAACATTTCTTGAAAATTTAAGTTCAAGCAGAATAACAGATGGTGAATATAAAACGGTTTCCGAAGATATTATAGAAGAAAAATTATTATTGTTTTTGAATACCGCAGGTGAAAAAAAATTAAATGAGCTTCGCGATAAATCACGAGAAATCTCTAAAGAATTGGGGTTAGTCAAAGAATTTAATCTGTTAAATAAAAAAATTGGAGCAATATTATCTACGAAACCTGGTAAAATACTCAAATCACCAGTAGCAATGGCACAGTCATTTGGTGAGCCTTATGACCCTGACCGATTAAAACTTTTTCAGAAGTTAGCAGGAGCCTTAAAAATCATGCCATTTGACAAATTTGATGATAATGCGACCAATGAAGAGGAATTTCGGACATTTGCTTTTTTTGAAAGTTATTTTTCAAATTATATAGAAGGCACAACATTTGAAATTGATGAGGCAGTTGATATTATCTATAAAAATCAAATTATTGTCAATCGACCAGGAGATACGCATGATATAAAAGGAACTTTTGAAATTTGCTCAAGCAAATTTGAAATGAGTAAGACCCCTTCAGGTCCTGAAGAGTTTATTGATGTATTAAGAACAAGGCATGAAATAATATTAGGTGGTAGACCTGATGAACAACCAGGAATGTTTAAAGAGCGAGTTAATAGAGCTGGAAACACCCACTTCGTTATACCTAAAATGGTTCCAGGAACTTTAAAATCCGGTTTTGAGTTAATTAACTCAATTCCTTCAGCATTTGGTAGAGCAATTTATATGATGTTCCTTGTTAGTGAAGTGCATCCCTTTAATGATGGTAACGGAAGAATAGCAAGGGTAATGATGAATTCTGAATTGGTTAAAAACTCTGAACAACGTATTTTAATACCTAATGTTTATCGTGATGATTATTTAGGGGCTTTACGGAAGTTGACCAAAGAATACAATCCAGATACTTATATAAAAATGATGATTAGAGCTCAAGAATATAGTTATTGGCTTAATCCTGTTAGTTTTGATAATATGCTAAAACAAATTGAAAATTCAAGTGCTCTAAAAGAGCCTAATGAGGGAATACTAAAATGGAAATAAATTATTTATATTCCATTCCACACA
>JAGLKH010000197.1 GCA_023141985.1 Flavobacteriaceae bacterium
GAATCGCCACATAAGCTTATAAAAACCCTCACTCATTTTTGTGACTATTTTGGAGAAGACAGGCAAATATCTGTATCACGTGAACTCACAAAACTTTACGAAGAAACCATTAGAGGAACGGCAAAAGAGGTGTTAGAACATTACACTAACAAACCACCAAAAGGAGAGATTGTGATTGTTGTTGCCGGGAAGAAGTGATTATTTCTAAAAATGTTTATAATCAAGAACAATAAACACTCAAAATGTTTTTTATTATAAACAATATTTCTTATATTTGTTTTTTATGATGAACAAAATGGATGAATTATTAACACTTCAAGAACAGTTAATTGCAAATCTTTCAAAGAAAGAACGTTATTTATTAACCCAAATAGATTGGTCAAATAGATTGATAGGGATTAAAGGAGCTAGAGGTTCAGGGAAAACTACTTTATTACTTCAACGTATAAAATTTAAATTATCTAAAGAGGTAGAACCTTTATACGCTTCTTTAGATAATTTATATTTTTTAGAAAACACATTGGTTTCATTAGCAAAAGAATTTGTGCTAAGAGGTGGCACGCATTTGTTTTTAGACGAAGTACATAAATATCCACAATGGTCAAGAGAGTTAAAATTAATTTATGATCAGTTTCCAAATTTAAAAATAGTATTTACTTCATCGTCTATTTTAGAAATATACAAAGGCGAATCAGATTTAAGCAGAAGAGCAGTAACTTATAATTTAAAAGAATTATCATTTAGAGAATTTCTTTTTTTTGAAAAAGGATTAGAACTACCAAAATTAGAGATACAAGAAATATTAAGCAACCATAAAGATATTGCAAGAAAAATAACAGCAGCTATAGGGAAACCTATAAAAGATTTTGAAAATTATTTAAAATATGGTGCATATCCTTATTTTTTAGAAAACAAAGACAGTTATTTACAAAAGTTAACTCAGACCATAAATTTAATTTTAGAACTTGATTTACATGCAGTTGAAAATATGGCTTATCAAGATAGTAGAAAAATAAAAAAACTACTTGTAGCAATTGCTCAAAGCGCACCATTTACACCAAATATCACAAAGCTTAGTGAGCGTTTAGGTATGTCGAGAGGATTTTTATTAAACGCAATAAAATTACTTAACAGAGCAGATTTAGTTATAGAACTTTACAAACCAACAAAAGGAATAGGCGCATTGACCAAACCTGAAAAACTATATCTTAATAATACAAACTTGGTATATGCATTAGGAAAACAGAATGTAGAAGTAGGTGCTTTACGAGAAACTTTTTTTGCCAACCAAATGAAAAACCTGCATGATATTCATTTAGCCGAAAAAGGGGATTTTATAATTGATAGGACATATACTTTTGAAATAGGTGGAAAAGGAAAAACAGCTAAGCAAATTAAAAATATAGATAATAGTTTTGTAGTAAGAGATGATATGGAGGTTGGAAGCCTCAATATTATTCCTTTGTATTTATTTGGTTTTTTGTATTAGTAACTTGTAATAAATTAAGATAAGAGCCGATTAACAAACTGTCATAAGGTGAGATTGTAATTGTGGTTGCCGGGAAGAAGTAAACCATACTGTACAAGGAAGATTTAAAAATAAAAAAGTGATTTCTAACAATCAATTCATTAATAGCTGCATATATTTAAGCGCTTCTTGTGAATTTTCTTTTAAGTTAATTCGTTTTTTTTCATTACCATTTTCATCTAATTCTATAATAATAGGTACTCCATTTTCTTCAAGCATTCTTAAATGATGTTTTAAAGAACCATCTACATTATAAAATTTCATGGCTTCATAATCATCATATGTAGAAGAAATATTTTCAGAAAACACTTTTCCTTTTTTTATCACTTGATTTATACTTAATCCATCTTTCACAAATGTTTGTGATGTTATATTGCCAACTAAATCATAACCTGTATGGTTATCAGATTTTCCATTTTCAAACACAGCCTTGCTTTTTATTTGTCCTCCTTCATAATAATGTATTTTTTCGCCATGAATAACTTGATTTACATAAGTGTGTTTTTGTTGTATTGCCCCATTTGGATAGTAATAAATTTCCTCACCTTGGATACGTCCTTTTACATAATTGCTTTTAATAGAGACATTTCCATTTGGATGATAAAAGAGGTATTCGCCGTTTAACAGGCCTTTTTCTACATTGAATTCTTCCCATTTGGTTGTTTTGTTTCCTATAACGTAATAACCATTCAATGGGGTTTTAGTTTTTACTTCTCTATAGATTTCTAAAGTAGAATATTCTATATAATAATCATCTTTACCTATTAAAGTAAAAGAGTCACCATCTTTATTTTTTCCTTGTTTACAACTAAACAGATTAACAGTAATATTCAATAGCAAAACAATAATAATTAAGTTTATTTTTTGTTTCATATTGTTATATATGCTTCCCTTTTTCCCAACCATGTTTTCCTAAATATTGGTCTGCACTTTCAACAGCATCATCTTCTATGCTTGTTCCCATAGAGTCGTTCCAACGGTTGAGGTAACCAAATAAAGAAATGACACCAAGCATTTCTACAATTTCACCTTCATCCCAATGTTTGTATAACGCTTCTTTTACCGTATCATCTACAGCATTTGGAATTAATGAAGCAGCCAAAGAAAAATCTAAAGCAGCACGTTCGGCTTCATTAAAAGCAGGATGTGTTCTGTATTCCCAAATATTATCGAGTTGTTCTTGTTCGGCTCCATAACGTTCTGCAGCTCTTATAGCATGTGCCTGACAATACCTGCAACCTGTCGAGTTACTAGAAACCCAGGCAATCATACGTTTTAAAGCTGAGGTTACACGACCTTCATTTGCCATAACCGCTTTGTTTAAGTTTATAAAAGCCTTCGAAATTGCAGGTCGTCTTTGCATTGTAAGCACAGAGTTTGGACAAAACCCAAGCGTTTCATTAAAGAATTCTGCCAATTCTTTTGTTTCTAAATTATGATCTGCAGATAATGGTGTTACTAATGGCATAGTATTTTTTTTAATAGTATTTTTGAATGAAC
>JAGLKH010000198.1 GCA_023141985.1 Flavobacteriaceae bacterium
ATATGGCAGATAAAATTACTACCAAATGGAAAGGAAATATGGTATTTGAATCTGATAATCCAAGATGGGATTCAATCATGATTGATGCCTCGGAAGATTTTGGAGGCACCAATTCTGGGATGGCTCCTAAAGCGATGATGTT
Source organism: Flavobacteriaceae bacterium (assembly GCA_023141985.1). Taxonomy (GTDB): domain Bacteria; phylum Bacteroidota; class Bacteroidia; order Flavobacteriales; family Flavobacteriaceae; genus PRS1. The sequence goes on from JAGLKH010000198.1 coordinate 143, forward strand.
ATCTTCTTTAGCCGGCTGCTCGGGGTTGGATATTGTATCTGTTTTAAATAAAATGAAAGTGAAAATTGATGATTTTAAAATGATAGTTGAAGGCGAGCTTACCGACGAACACCCAAAATATTATCATACAGTAACAGTTGATTATCATTTTTATGGGGATAACTTAAATGAAAATAAAATTAAAAAAGCAGTCGATTTATCTATCGATAAATATTGTGGTGTTATGGAGATGTTTCGCCAATTTGCTAAAATAAAAACAGCTATTCATTATCATAATTCTTAGAATATTTTCCTCTTTGGAGAAGTAAATAAGGGGCAAATATGCGTTGGACATTAAAACCAAAACCTGAAGCTAAAAAAGTAGAAGATTTAAAAAAAGCACTTCAAGTCGATGAAGTTCTAGCAACGCTTTTAATGCAGCGAGGCATTGAAACCTACGAAGAAGCTAAAACATTTTTTCGGCCAAGTTTAAACGATTTGCACGATCCATTCTTAATGAAAGATATGGATAAAGCAGTTGATAGAATCGAAACTGCGTTTCTTCAGAATGAAAACATATTAGTGTATGGCGATTATGATGTTGATGGCACAACGTCTGTGGCTTTAATGTCTTCCTATTTAAAAACTAAAACTGAAAATATTGCAACCTATATTCCTGATCGTTACGATGAAGGATATGGAATCTCTTTTAAGGGGATTGATTTTGCACACGACAATGATTTTTCATTAATTATTGCATTAGATTGTGGAATTAAAGCAATTGAAAAGGTTACTTATGCAAAGGAAAAGGGGATTGATTTTATTATTTGTGATCATCATAGACCTGGTAATGCACTTCCACAAGCTATTGCTGTTTTAGATCCGAAACGAAAAGATTGTAATTATCCTTATAAAGAATTATGTGGTTGTGGCGTTGGATTTAAATTGGTGCAAGCATTAGCTTCAAAAGAGAACAAAACGATTGAAGATTTAGTAGAATATCTCGATTTAGTAGCGACAGCTATTGGAGCAGATATTGTTCCTATAACTGGAGAAAATAGGGTTTTAGCTTATTTTGGATTACAAGTGATAAATGAAAATCCAAGAATGGGTTTTAAAACAATTATTCAACAAATAAAAAAAGACAAACTCACAATTACAGATGTAGTTTTTATTATTGCACCAAGAATTAATGCTGCAGGACGTATGAAACATGGTAATCATGCAGTGACTTTATTAACAGAAACCGATTTTAATTTGGCAGCAGATTATGCCATAGAAATTGAACAATTCAACACAGATAGACGTGAAACAGATAGAAGAATTACAGAAGAAGCTCTTAAACAAATTGAGGAACAAAAAGAACAGGAACGGTTTACTACTGTTGTTTACCATGAAACTTGGCATAAAGGCGTTATTGGTATTGTGGCTTCTCGATTAACCGAAACTTATTATAGGCCAACATTAGTATTTAC
>JAGLKH010000199.1 GCA_023141985.1 Flavobacteriaceae bacterium
ACAATAGAAAAAGTAAAATGTTTAATTATAGGATCCGGGCCTGCAGGTTATACAGCAGCCATCTATGCATCCAGAGCTAATATGTTTCCGGTTTTATATCAAGGCACACAACCTGGAGGTCAATTAACAACGACTACAGAGGTTGATAATTTTCCTGGTTATCCTGAAGGAATTTCTGGTCCTGAAATGATGATTCAATTACAACAACAAGCTGAACGTTTTGGTACTGATGTAAGAGATGGTTGGATTACAAGGGTTGATTTCTCAGGAGATGTGCATAAGGTTTGGGTTAATGAAACTAAAGAGATTCATTGTGACACTGTAATTATTTCTACAGGAGCTTCAGCAAAATATTTAGGATTAGAATCGGAACAGAAATATTTAAAACTTGGAGGAGGCGTTTCTGCATGTGCAGTTTGTGATGGATTTTTCTATAAAGGTCAAGAAGTTGTTTTGGTTGGAGCTGGAGATTCTGCTTGTGAAGAAGCACATTATTTATCCAAGCTTTGTAAAAAGGTTACTATGATTGTTAGAAGAGATGTCTTTAGAGCTTCTCGAATTATGGAAGCTAGAGTTAAAAACACTGAAAATATAGAAATTCTATTTAATACTAATACAGATGAAGTTCTAGGAGATGGTCAGGTTGTTACTGGAGTAAGAGTGAAGAATAATGTAACTGGAGAGCTCACAGAAATTCCGGCAACTGGATTTTTTGTGGCAATAGGCCATAAACCAAATACCGATATTTTTAAAGACTTTTTAGAGTTGGATGAAACAGGTTATATTATTAATATCCCTGGAACTTCTAAAACGAATGTAGATGGTGTTTTTGTATCTGGAGATGCTGCAGATCATGTGTATAGACAGGCAGTTACAGCTGCTGGGACTGGATGTATGGCTGCTCTTGATGCCGAAAGATATTTGGCAGCTAAAGAAGGGTAAACTGATAAATTGATATAAAAAAACCGAAGGATATCTTCGGTTTTTTTGGTTGGTTAATAAAGGTTGGTGTTATACCATTTACCATTTAAAATTACCGTAATAAAATGCACCATTTTCCTTTCTACTTCATTATAAAAAGAAACCATAGCTACGGCTATGCCTTAGTTTTCTAATTTGTATAAATAAAAATATCATCATTTTCTTTTACGGTAATATCAAATAATAACTGGTATTATTGTTTTCTTATACTTCCAGAAACCCCATCTTTTTTACTTACTTTTTCTGGATTTCCGTAGTATTTAATGTCTCCACCACTGGATGCTTTTGCATATAATTCTTTAGATGTATTTACTGTAATATCTGCTCCACTGCTTACTCTTGCTTCGCATGTGCTGGTTTTTAAATTTCCAGCTTTAATATCACTTCCACTAGAAGCTTTAGCGTAAAGTTTATCTGTTTTTCCAGATAGGCGTAAATCACTTCCACTACTAGAACTACATTCGATAACATGTGTATCAACGTCTAGTTCCATATCACTTCCGCTGGAAGTCGATAACTCTAAACTTTCAGTAGTTATCGTATTTGTAGAATATACATCGCTTCCACTAGAAGAAGTTATTTTATTAATATCTTTAAAACTTACCATGACTTTTTTTGAAGACGCATAGCTAATGTTTTCGTCTGCATATATGCGTAAAACATTATTTTCTACTTCGGTCATAATAATATCATGCAAATTCTCATCTGCCTGAACTTCAATACTAATATTATCAGTTTGAGTTAAATATACATCAAGACCACGACTAACTTTAATTTCGTTAAAGTTTTCGTTAATATGTCTCTCAATAGTTTCTACATTTCCGTTTCCTCTTACTCCTATTCCGAAATTTGAGTTAAATTGACAGGACATAAGCATTATGCTTACTATTAGTCCTACGATAAATTTTGTTAGTGTTGTCATGATTTTTTTGATTTTGATTGAATGTTCTTTGATTTATTTATTAAAAGTATATATTATACTGTTGTGTTATTTGTTTTTGTTACTGAACTGTTGAGGACGTATGATGAACTGTTAGTTGTCTTTAGATTTAATATTTATTCCATTAGAATCTATTTTGACTTTTACATCTTCATCTTCTCCAGAAACTCTTTCTCGGTTAACTTTAATGTTTATATCGGCATCTTTTATTTGTAATCCGTCTTCATCTAATTTAAAGGTTGAATCATCATCTTTAATATCAATGTTTACTTTATAACTTTTGTCCTTTGAACAATCTAAACAAATAACATCATCATTAATTATTTTAAGGTAATGTCCTTCTAATCCATTATCAAGAATGTCTCTATATTGACTGCTGTTTCTATGAAAAGAATATGTGTTATCATCAATATTCACTATGCTGCCTTCTGGTAAATAAAGTGTTATTTCTACTTCTTGATCTCTAAATTTATTTTCCACTTTAGTTAAAAAATAAGCATCTAATAATAATTCATTGTTATTGAATGCATAGTCATACTCAATATTTCCTGCACGCTCTTTTGCATTTGAATAATTATTTCCTCTAGCATTTCTTTCAACGCTTACAGAAGCTAATGTATCTTTAGTAGATCTAAATATTAATCTCACATTAGAAGAATAGATTATTTTTTGGTCATTTTCATCATAAGTAATATCGAAATCATAATCTCTGTGTAAATAATTAGAATACATTTCGTTACCAATCATTTTTACATATAAAGTATCATTAGCTGCAATATTGATTTCTTTCTTTTCTGTAACACTAGCTTCTCTTGCAAATTCTGTTACTTCTCTAGCTGCGAAAATTAAAAGTGTAATAATTGAAACCAACCAAAGGCCAAGTAGTGTGAAGTTTGCAATTTTCCCTAATGATTTAAGATTATTAACAAGAATTTTAAGCCCAAGCATAAATAGATAGAAAAATGGAATTCCTACGGCAAATAATGTTAATACTGAAACAATCCAAATTGGTAAATTTGTCGAGTTGACTACATCAGCAAAGTCAATTCCTGGAAAATGGAAAATATCTGCTACTCCTAATGATAATAGTCCTATTACAAGCCCAATTAGAGTTGAAGCTCCAACAATTATTAGTATAATGCCAATGAATTTTGCGACAATTTTAAAGAAAAACATAATTACATTTCCAAGGGCGTCGAAAAAGGATCTTGAAGTTGACTGTACTTTATCACCAACCTTACTAAAATCTTTTTGTTTTACTTTATCAGCAACTTCTTCGAGACTATCTTTAACACTACTAAACCCTTCTTTTACTTTTTCTTCTATATTAGTAATGTTAACAGGCTTTCCCGACATTGATAATTTTTCTGCTGTAGTTTCAGCCGCTGGCATTAAAATCCATAGCAGTATATAAATAAGTATTCCTGACCCTGCACCAAAAAATAAAGCGATCCAAATTAAGCGAATCCATAAAGGGTCTATATCGAAATAATGACCAAGTCCAGAAGAAACGCCTCCAATATATGCATTTTCGGTATCTCTAAATAATCTTCTTGTTGATTTGCTTGTGCTACGACTAGGTTGTGGCTCGTCATCAAATATTTCTTCATCTACAATATAATCTTCTGGTTGTCCCATTATTGTAATAACTTCGTCAACCTCAATCATTGAGATTACTTGCTTTTCATCTTTAATTCTTTCATTAAATAACTCAGCAATACGGGCTTCAATATCTAAAAGAATTTCTGAACGCCCTTGGGAATCTGTGAATGAACGTTTTATAGCCTCAAGGTAGCGTTGTAATTTTGAGTATGCATTTTCATCTATATGAAAAAATATACCTGCTAAATTTATATTGACTGTTTTATTCATTTTTTTGTTGTTTTTTTGCTAGTTACTAAGTTGATTGCTTTTTGTAAATCACTCCAAGTAGTGTTTAATTCTTTTAAAAATAATTTTCCTGTTTCTGTTAGGCCATAATATTTTCTTGGTGGTCCAGAAGTGGATTCTTCCCAACGATAATTAAGAAGTCCTGCGTTTTTTAGTCTTGTAAGTAGAGGGTAAATTGTGCCTTCTACAACAAGTAGCTTTGCGTCTTTTAATGTACTTAAAATTTCTGCTACATAAGCTTCGTCATCTTTTAAGATGGATAGTATGCAGTATTCTAAAATACCTTTGCGCATTTGTGCTTTTGTGTTTTCTATTTTCATCTGTTTATTTTATTGTTTTAGATGTTAGATGCAGCTCGCATTTTAAACATTTAGATTGATTGAAAATTTTAAATAATGCTCGTGTCATATTTTAAATAGATTTTAATGTTAAACTGTTCATTTTTTGATTGACTTGATTGATGAATACTTTATATTATTTTAAAAAATTGATAGTTATTGGATATTTATATAATTCACCATCTCTGGCTTTTAAACTTGCCTTTATTATAAATACTATTTCTAAAATAAACGCAAGGATTGCAAACCCTCCTAAAGCTCCGGCAAAATATAAAAGAGGATATGGTTTTCTAAAATTAAAATGGAAATTATCAAACCCATGAAAGTCAAAAAAATCTATTCCACTAAAAAAGTTAAAAATAAAGAAAGGGATAGTTATTGCTCCAATTATTAAACAGTATAGTAGGATACTAATTTGAAAATTAATGGCTTGTTTACCATGAGTATCTATAAAAGAGGATTTGTCTTTATTCGCAATCCATAATATTAATGGGCCTATAAAATTTCCAAAAGGAATAATGAACCTTGAAAAGGTAGATAAGTGTATAAATGTTGCGATATTTTTATGATGATTATCTATCATGACTTAATTGATATAGTAGTTTCTTATGCAAATATATGTATAAAAGAAGGTAGTATGCAAAACAAAGTACTATAATTAACATAAATTTAACATTTATAAGTATCAATTATTTTTATAACTTCGCAGAAAATAGATTCACTTATGGCCATTACTCCAATTAAACTCAATGCTTTTCTAATGTTTAAATTGCCTGCTGCATATTTTTGTGGCATTAGAACAAAATATTTAGACAACAATAAGTGTATAGTTAAAGTTAAACATAGATGGATAAATCAAAATCCTTTTAAATCTATGTTTTGGGCCGTACAAGGTATGGCAGCAGAATTAACTACTGGTGCTTTGCTAACATCAAAAATTAAGGAAAGTGGTAAAAATATATCAATGCTGGTTGCAAGCAATAATGCTAGTTTCACTAAAAAGGCTACAGGAATAATTACGTTTGTTTGTGAAGAAGGACAATTATTAGATAAAGCTATTTCTAATGCAATTGTTACTGGAGAAGGGCAAACCGTTTGGATGAATTCAATAGGAACTAATACCGATGGATTGCAAGTTTCAAGTTTTAATTTTGAATGGACGATAAAATTAAAAAGCTAGAAGTTTGAAGACCGAAGATCGAAGTTAGATGAAAATTGGAATTTGCTGCTTTAATTTTGGAATTTTGATAATGATTGTAACAAATCCTATAATCTTTAAACTAATATATTGTTAAACTTATAAACTTTAAAAAAAATGACAGCACACGAAATTGACTATAAAATTTATGGTGAAGAAATGCAATTTGTAGAAATTGCTCTAGACCCAAATGAAGGCGTTGTCGCTGAAGCAGGAAGCTTCATGATGATGGATGATGGTATTAAAATGGAAACTATTTTTGGTGATGGATCACAAAAAAATGAGGGGCTTTTAGGAAAAATATTTGGTGCTGGTAAACGTTTGCTTACCGGTGAAAGTTTATTTATGACAGCATTTTACAATACACTTTCTGGGAAACGTAATGTATCTTTTGCATCTCCTTATCCTGGAAAAATTGTACCAATAGATTTAACTGATTTTCAAGGTAAATTTATTTGTCAGAAAGATGCTTTTTTATGTGCTGCTAAGGGAGTAAGTATTGGTATTGAATTTAGTAAACGATTAGGGCGAGGACTTTTTGGAGGCGAAGGTTTTATTATGCAAAAATTAGAAGG
>JAGLKH010000002.1 GCA_023141985.1 Flavobacteriaceae bacterium
GTAAGCATTCATTTTTAAACTCATTAATTCGTTATGAAACTTTACTTACGGCAATTCAATATTTCTCTTACGCAAAATTAGGAATACCATATATGGCTGTTGGGCGTAATTTAGCTTATAGAAAAGACGAATTTTTTAAGGCAAACGGGTTTATGAGTCATATGAATATTAAATCAGGTGACGACGATTTATTTATAAATCAAGTGGCTAGTTCTAAAAACACAGTACTTTGCTTTTCTAAAGATAGTTTTACTGAATCGTTACCTGAAACTACATTCAAAGCTTGGTTTAACCAAAAAAGACGACATATTTCTACTTCAAAATATTACAAGCTAAAACACAAACTCATGTTAGGGTTGTTTTACTTATCCCAACTCTTATTTTGGGTTTTAGGTATAATTCTTTTATCTTTTATTTTTAAATGGGAAATTGTAACCCTATTAATCCTCTTAAGATTTATAGTACAATACATTAGTATTGGTTTTTCAGCAAAAAAGCTAAATGAAATTGACACCATAATTTTACTGCCTTTCTTAGAAATATTTTTAATATTCTCACAATTCTTTATCTTTATCTCAAATCTTACTTCAAAACCAACTCATTGGAGATAAAACAAGCCATTAAAAAAGCTAAAGAAAATGATCAATTAGCATTTAACTTTTTGTTAGATACTTTTTGGAATGACGTTTATGGGTTTCAATTAAAACGTACAGAAAACGAAAATGATGCTGAAGATATTACCATTCAAACATTTTCTCGAGCGTTTGATAAAATAGACACCTTTGACGAAAATTATAAATTCAAAACCTGGCTTATAACCATTTCTAAAAATATTCATGTTGATTTACTTCGAAAAAAGAAGACTTCAATATCTCATGAAGAAACCGATAGCTCTCATGAACATTTTTATGATATTATTGACGAATCTCCAACACCAGAAGATAAGATCATTACAGAGCAAAATTTAGCGAAGTTACTTCGAGATATAAAAAAGCTAAAACCTCATTATCAAGAAGTGATAAACTTAAGGTATTTTCAAGAGTTAACTTATTTGGAAATTTCAGACAAGTTAAATGAGCCTATGAGTAATGTAAAAATAAAGTTGCTTCGCGCAAAAAAATTGCTATCAGAAATTATTCAGAAAAAATAATGAATGTAAATTTTAAAAAACTAGGTCCGGGCTTGCTTTTTGCTGGTGCAGCAATAGGAGTATCTCATCTCGTACAATCTACAAGAGCTGGAGCCGATTTTGGATTAGGATTACTTTGGGCATTGCTTTTGGTAAATTTATTTAAATATCCCTTTTTTCAATATGGCCCACGATACGCTTCATCTACAGGAGAAAGTCTTCTAGATGGTTATAAAAAATTAGGCAAAGGTGTTTTAATTGCATATTTCGTGTTATCATTTGCAACCATGTTTACCATTCAAACGGCTATTACCATAGTTACTGCAGGTTTAGCATCTTCATTATTCGGAGATTTTGTAAGTATTGAAGTCTGGACCATTATAATACTTACTATTTGCTTAAGCTTATTAATTATTGGTAAATACAAGTTGTTAGATAATTTAATGAAGATTATTATTATTATCTTAACTATTAGTACACTAGTAGCTGTGATTGTTGCATTATTAGATAATTCTCAACCAATTTCATTTAAACAGATCCTCCCTGATAATAGTTTAGAAATCGCATTTTTAATTGCCTTTATGGGTTGGATGCCAGCACCTTTAGATGTTTCTGTATTTCACTCTCTTTGGGCTATTGAAAAAAGAAAAAACCATAACGAATTTAATACTAAATCTGCACTTTTCGATTTTAACGTTGGATATTTAAGCACAATAATTTTAGGTATTGGTTTTGTTTTTTTAGGCTACTTAATTATGTTTAATAGTGGAGAAACATTTAGTAGTAAAGCTGGTGTGTTTTCTAATCAACTTTTAGAAATGTACACCATAAGTTTAGGTAATTGGGCTTATATAATTATTGGTGTCGCTGCATTTACTACAATGTTTAGTACAACATTAACCATTTTAGATGCATCTCCAAGAGCAATGCATAGAACAACACAATTACTATTTAATAACAATTTTAAAAAAGGTTATTTATTTTGGATATTAACTTTAGTTATTGGTACAATAATTATCTTTTTTGCATTTGCATCAGAAATGGGATTACTAGTAAAAATTGCAACCATTTTATCTTTTTTAACCGCACCTTTCTATGCTATAATAAATTATAAACTGATTAGTAGTAAGCATACTCCTAAAGCTTGGCGTCCAACTTTGAAACTACATATATTGAGTTGGTCTGGAATAATATTCTTAATAGGTTTTAACGTATGGTATCTAACCACTCTATAAATAATATAATTATGCATTCAACTTTCAAAACTATTATTCTATTTACGCTTTTGACCTTTATATTAACGTCCTGTAAAAACAAAAAACAAGATTATTTTTATCATGTTTTAATGATTGAATTTAGTAAGGATGCAGATATAGAACAAATAACTAAAGAAATATTAAAATTTGAAGATATACCTACAGTAAAAGAAGTTAGGTATGGTAATATAAAACCTCATAATAGAAATATAATTCAAAATTTTTCTCATTGCTTAATTTTAATATTTGATAATGAAAAGGGGTTACAAGAATATCTTAAAGATCCTTATCATGAAAAAATCTATGAAAAACATAAACCTTATATTGCTGATATTTATACTGCAGATTTTAATTCTATTTCTCTAATAGAATAAATCTTTTCTTCGTAATTTTGACCTCAAGTTAATAAACAAATAGATGTCTGACGAATCCGTAATTATTCCAGTAAAAAAACCAAAATGGTTACGTGTAAAACTTCCTACAGGAAAAAAATACACTGAACTTCGTGGTTTGGTGGACAAATACAGTTTAAATACTATTTGTGTCTCTGGAAGTTGCCCGAATATGGGCGAATGTTGGGGAGAAGGCACAGCTACCTTTATGATTTTGGGCAACATCTGTACAAGATCCTGTGGGTTTTGTGGTGTAAAAACTGGTCGCCCGGAAACTGTAGATTGGGATGAGCCAGAGAAAGTAGCGCGTTCAATAAAACTCATGAAAATTAAACATGCTGTGTTAACAAGTGTAGATCGTGACGACTTGAAAGATATGGGAAGTATAATGTGGGCTGAAACAGTTAAAGCAGTTCGTAGAATGAATCCTAAAACAACTATGGAAACACTTATTCCAGATTTTCAAGGTATTGAACAACATTTAAACAGAATTCTCGAAGTTTCTCCAGAAGTAATATCTCATAATATTGAAACCGTTAGACGTTTAACACGCGAAGTGCGCATTCAAGCAAAATACGATAGAAGTCTTGGTGTGCTTAAGTATTTAAAAAGCAAAGGACAAAGACGTACTAAAAGTGGTATAATGTTAGGTTTAGGAGAAACACGTAAAGAAGTTATTGAAACTTTGCATGACTTTAAAAATGCTAATGTAGATGTCGTTACAATAGGTCAATACTTACAACCAAGCAAAAAACATTTACCAGTTAAACAGTTTATTACTCCAGATCAGTTTGATGAATACAAAGCTATTGCATTAGATTTAGGATTCCGACATGTTGAAAGTAGTGCACTGGTGAGATCTTCTTATAAAGCCCAAAAACATATTAATTAATTATGATTAATGTAGCTATAAATGGTTTCGGAAGAATAGGTCGACGTGTTTTTCGATTACTTCAAGACCACAAAAACATTCAAGTTGTTGCTATTAACGATTTGGCCGATACTAAAACTTTAAGTCATTTATTAAAATATGATAGCATTCATGGTGTTTTTAAAGGTGAAATAAATTATGACTTAAACCACATTATTGTAAATAATAAAAGCATTAAACTTCAAAATGAAAGCAATATTGATTCCATTAATTGGAGACCTTATAATGTTGACTTTGTTATTGAAGCAACAGGAAAGTATAAAACAAATGAATTGTTACAATATCATATTACCAACGGAGCTTCACGTGTAATTCTTTCAGTTCCTCCAATAGACGATTCTATTAAAACAATAGTATTAGGAGTAAATGACCATACTCTAACAGGTAATGAAACCATTATATCTAATGCCTCTTGTACAACAAACAATGCGGCTCCTATGATAGATATTGTAAATAACCTTTGTGGTATTAAACAGGCCTACATAACAACTATTCACTCCTTTACGACTGACCAAAGTTTACACGATCAGCCTCATCATGATTTGCGTCGTGCAAGAGCTGCTGGACAATCTATTGTACCAACAACAACAGGAGCAGCAAAAGCATTAACAAAAATTTTTCCGGAATTATCAAATGTTATAGGCGGTTGTGGCATTAGAGTTCCTGTATCTAATGGCTCGCTTACTGATATTACTTTTAATGTAATCGATAATGTTTCAGTAAAAGAAATTAATCAAGCTTTTAAATTGGCTTCTGAAACTAAGTATAAAGGTATTTTAGAATATACTGAAGACCCAATAGTTTCAATAGATATTGTAGGAAATCCCCATTCTTGTATTTTCGATTCTCTTATGACTTCTGTAATTGGCGATTTGGTAAAAATTATTGGTTGGTACGATAATGAAACTGGATATTCTAACCGAATTATTGATTTAATCAATAAATTATCGAAGGGAGAAATTTCTTATAAAATACAGAAATATTAAAAAAAAGTGCATTTTGTCGAATAAATAGTTATCTTTGTCGATAAATATGACTTAAAAATGTCCCGAATCAAATATCATATATTTGCTTTTTTTGTCTTAATTGCTTCGCTAAGTTACCCTCAAAATAAAATTGAGGACGATCCTGATTTGCAAAAAAATAAAGTTGATGTTGTTGTAAATAATGCCGAAAAGGAAGCACAAAACGGCAATTTTTATAACGCCATTAAATTGCTTAAACAAGCACTTCTTATTTCAGAAAAAATTGATGACCAAAAAAGTCAAGGAGTAATTCTTTCTAATATAGCAAAACTCCAATATAATATTGAAGAACATAAAGATGCTGAAAGCTCAATAAATAAGGCTATTAATATCCAAAGAAAAATTGATGACAAATTAAACTTAGCAATCTCAAGATATACTTATGGACAAATTAGTTTAGGATTAAAAAATTACAATAGAGCTTTGGACTATTTTAAATCTGCAAAAACAATTTTTGAAGAAGAGAATCTTAATGAAGTAATTACAGAAGTAACCTTAAACGAAGCCAAAGCACAGATTGGATTAAATAATCTACATGAAGCCATTGCACTTATAGAAAAGACAATTATATTATCGAAAAAATACAACTTAACAAATATACAGAGTGCTGCTCTTATAAAAAGTGGCGTTATTGCTTATAAAGAAAAAAAATACAAAAATGCATTATCTCAAACTTTAGAAGGTTCAGAAATAGCTAAAAATATTGGTGAATTAGTAGTTTTAAACGAAAGCTACTTACTGTTAAGCAACATATATTCTGAAACAAAAAAATATGAATTAGCCAATAAGAATTTAAGATTATATATTGAACTTAATGATTCAATCTTAAGGAGTAATCAAGCAAAATTATCACCAAAAAAAAGAGAACAGTTTATCATAGCTGATAAAGATGCTCTAATACAAAATCAAGCAGATAGATTAAACGAAAAAGAGAAAGAGACTAGCATAAGTAAATTAATTACCATATTAAGTATTGGTCTTATAACTATACTCTCGTTATTAACTTTATCATTATATAAAAACAACAATATTAGACTAAAAACTAATAATATGTTGTTCAAAAAAAACACAGAATTGTTAACCGAAAAAGAAAGGGCTGAAATTGCTGCAACAGCTAAATCAAATTTCTTATCTACTGTTACACACGAATTAAGAACTCCTCTTTATGCAGTAACTGGTTTAACAAATATGCTCATGGATGAAGACCCAAAACCAGAACAAATGCAGCATTTAAAATCGCTTAAATTTTCTGGAGACTATCTTTTAACATTTATTAATGACATATTACAAATTAACAAAATTGAAGCCAATAAGGTTGAGCTCGATCCGGAGATTTTTAATTTAAGAACTAAAGTAGAAAATGTAGCTGCAGCATTAAACAATTCTGCATTAGATAACAATATTAAAATTCATATTGAATACGATAAATCTCTTCCTGTATTCTTTGATGGAGACCAATTAAAAATTTCTCAAATATTAATTAATTTAATTGGTAACTCAATTAAGTTTACTAAAGATGGTGATATTTGGATTAGAATTCTTAAAAAGAATCAAAATCAGGGTATTTATAATATAAGGTTCGAAATTGAAGATAATGGTATTGGAATTACTAAAGAAAAACAAGAGAATATGTTCGAAAGTTTTTCCCAAGGGTCTGTACAGATTAATCGTAAATATGGAGGAACAGGTTTAGGTTTATCAATTGTAAAAGGTTTAGTAGATATACTTCAAGGTAAAGTGTATTTAAAAAGTGAATTAGGACAAGGCACCACTTTTAGTGTAGAATTACCTTTAAAAGAATCTAAAGAAGTTATTAAAGTTAAAGATACTGACTTATTTAATGATGTTAAAGATTTAGATTTAAATAAAATTAAAATTTTAGTTGTTGAGGATAACAAGATCAATCAAATGATAACTAAAAAAATATTAACAAAAATGAATCTTAATTGTGATGTTGTTGATAATGGAGAAGATGCCGTAGAACAAATTAAGGAAAACAATTACGACATTGTGCTAATGGATATCCATATGCCGGGAATTAGTGGTATTGAAGCTACAAAAATAGTTAGAAGTTTTGACAAAGAGCTTACAATATTTGCACTCACCGCAGTAACTTTAGAAGATAAAATGCAAGAGTTTGATGATGCTGGTTTTGATGATATCATCTCGAAACCATTTAAACAAGAAGATTTTGAAAAGAAATTATTTTCTGCATTATTTAAAAATAAAACTTCGGCTTCGGCTTAATTTATATTCGTGAATTTATTAATTAGATTGTCAAATTTTTCATTGCCTAAAATCTCCATTTCAATAGGCAGATAAAACAATCGCTCTGCATCAATTTTGCCTTTTAATCGCATATAATCTTTTTCCGTAGTTAAAATAAAGGACTTAGTATTTAGCAATTTTAATTCATTTTTGGTAAAACTATGATGATCTTTAAAATTTAAATGCTCATAATTATATCCAGAACTATTCAAAAGATTTAATATTGGCTTAGGGTCAGCAATTCCCGTAACTAAAGTGAATTTTTTATGCTTTAAATCTAAAAGAGGCTTACTTGTTTTAGATGAATAAACGGTTTCGGAATATTTAATAGTGCTAAAAAACACTTCTTGTGTAGAAAATGGTTTTAATTTTGTAATAATTTTTTGTTTATCATTTTCATCTAAATCAATAGGACATTTAGTAACAATAATAATATCTGCCCTTTTTGCTCCTACTTTAGATTCACGCAAATTACCAGTAGGTAAAACAAAATCATCAACATAAAGTCTATTATAGGTCGTTAGCAGTATGTTTAATCCTGCGTTAACTTTCCTGTGCTGGAAAGCATCATCTAACAAGATAATATTTGGAGCATTCTGCAATTTTCGTAACTGAGCAATTCCATTTCGCCTATTACTATCAACACTTACTATAATATCCCTAAATTTTTGATAAAACTGAAAAGGCTCATCTCCAATTTTTACTGCTGAAGAATTTACATCTGCAATATAAAAACCTTTGGTTATTCTCTTATAACCTCTACTTAATGTTGCAATTTTATAATTGTTTTTCAGTAATCGTATTAAGTATTCAATCATTGGTGTTTTACCAGTACCACCAGCACTTAAATTACCAACACAAATAATAGGAAAATCATACGATTTAGATTTAAAAATGCCTGTGTCATAACACA
>JAGLKH010000020.1 GCA_023141985.1 Flavobacteriaceae bacterium
CTGTTTATTTTATGAACCTTGCCGGTATTGGTTTTGATGGATACGTTGTTAACCGTGTTGAAAAATATAAGCATTTTGGAGCTTTATCCTATCTTATTGGAGCACTTTTTGGTTTAATTTCTTTTAAAAATTTTCACTCAAAAGTCGTTTTGAATTCTGAAGTTGTTTCAGGAAAAACATTAATGGTTTTAATAGGTTTATGTAAGTATTCTGGCGGAGGAATGCAACTCACTCAAACACCTGATCCATTTGATGGTTTATTAGATGTGACTATTGCTAAAAATTTCAGCAAATTTGATGTTCTATTGAATATTACTAAGCTCTTTAATGGTAAAATTATAGGCTATAAAAAAGTAGAGAATTACAAAACGACTTCCATAGAAATAATAATTAATGAAGAGGAACATACCTACATTCAAGCCGATGGTGAATCATTAGGAAAAGGAAATATAAAAACAACAATAATTCCTAAAGCCTTCCGGTTTTATTGTAAGTAAAAAACAATATTTCTAACTTAGATTCCCGCTATACTGAAACATGTTCAGCATAAATCGTGAGAATGACCTTTCGACTGCGCTCAAGGCAGGCTTTTCAGCGGAAACCTCGAGGAATTCTTTTCGATTAAAACTCTATTCTAAACACTACATTTGGTGTAATTCCTAAAGAGGATTTATTTATTTCTCGAAGCAGGTTTGATCCATCTTCACTGCTTTGTCTTATCAGGTACGTTCTACTTAAAATGTTTTCTTTATTATATATATTTAACAAAGAGAATCCAAGTTTTCCTTTCCACCTTTTGTTTTTTGAAACATTAAATTTATAAGTAGCAGATGCGTCCAATCTGTGATAATTTGGTAGGCGGCTATTATTAATTTCTCCAAAATCAATGAAAACACCTTCGTTTGTTTCTATTAAGCCAAATGCCTTGGTAAATGGAATTCCCGTTCTAATACTCCAGCCTAAAGAGACGTTAAAATTATCCCATTCATAGCTGTGGGACCATATAAGTTGGTTGGTTATATCAAAATTTCCGGGGAAAGAATTTCCATTATTAATCTCCCTAAAAGTAAACTTATTATTTACCAAAGAATAGCTTAACCAGGTTCTATAATTATCAATTTTCTTTTTAAGCAATACATCTAATCCTAAAACTCTACTATTCCCTTTAGTAAAAGTCAACTCATTAGCGCTGTCAAAACCTAATGTAAATGACGTTAATCCATCAATTTTTTTGTAATACGCTTCCGTGTCTAAGGTCCATCCGTTCTTGCTAAACACAAAGCCAGTTGTTAATTGACTGCTCTTTAATAATGGGATTAACTCGTCATCTGATAAAGCCCAAATTTGATTTTCTAAACCGAAGTCTTCTGTATTAAATTCAACGATCTGACTCACTGCCTGATGTAAGCTTTCTGCAGAAATTTTAATTTTTAAATCAGGGTGTGGTTTAAACCCAAATTGAAATCTGGGTTCTAGATAAAATTTATTTAAAACTGAAATATGATTAGCTCTTAAACCGCCATTAATATACCATTTGTCTTCCTTTCTGTACTCATAATCACTATAAAAAGCATGCGAGTTATTTGTATCTATATTTGTCTCGAGAAACTCATCTTCTTCACTTTCGCTGTCTAAAAAAGTTAAAACATATTTGACTTTGTTGGATGAAAATTGATATCCAAAACTTATAGTATTAGACGTATTTATCTTCCAATCTGTATGAAAAGAAAAACCTAAATCATCAATCCTATTCTGCTTCTCCAACTTATCGTTAAATTCGTTTTCAATACTGTTAGTGCCAACATATTGCAAATCAAAGTTAGAATAATAAGTGCTAAAAGTGTGAGAAAAAGTTTTACTGTACTTGTGTTTCCATGCTATGGTAGAACCCGCATTATTTACATCCAATTTATCTTGTGAAGCTTCTCCAAACTCTTCAATTAAAAAGCCATAATCTAATTTGTTTTTTGTGAACAAATTACTGAATGTGATTTCATCTTTTTCATTAGGCTTTATAATTGCTTTTAAGGTAAAATCTGAAAAATAAAAAAGGTCTTTAGTGGTCATAACTTCATCATCATCAAATACTTTATTGCCTTGAGAAATTTTTGTGTTTTGAAACACTCTTTTGGCTAAGTTTTTAAAAGTCGCTGTATTAAAAATCTCTGTGAAGGATCGTCTCCCTGATACTAAAATGGCAACCTTTTTGCTTATTGGTGCTTTAAAATATGCATCTATGTGTGTCATGTTAAATCCAAAACCTCCTTTAATAGATTCTGGAATTTTATTGTCTGAAGAAATGTCTATAACGCTGGAAACTCTGTTACCATATCGCGCTTTGGTGCCACTTTTAAAGAGCTTTATCTCATCAGTTATATAAGGGTTGAACGCCGAAATTGTTCCAAAAAAATGTCCTGAATTGTACATTTTTATACCATCCCAAAGTATTAGGTTTTGATCTGGAGTTCCTCCTCGAACATATAATCCTGAGGCTGTTTCTGTTGGGCTTTGAACTCCAGGTAATAATTGTATGCTTTGTAATACGTCTGGTTCTGTTAATCCCGGAAGAATTCCTAACTCTTTTGGAGACACTGTAATGGATTTGTCTTGCCCTTCTCTTATCCCGGTAGTTAAATACTCGCTAATTAATATCTCATCTAATTGTTGTGTCTTTGAAAGGTCTACTTTTGGCTGTTTTTTTATAATGTAATACCGTTTATCTACCTTGTCAAATTCAATATTAGTTTGCTCTTCAATAGCGCTAAAAATATCTTGTAATGAAGCTTCGTCACTTTGAAACGATATGAGAAAAGAGTCGATTAATTCTGAATTATAAGATAGCTTGATATCAAACCTTTTTTCAATATCAACAATAATATCTCTTAAAGGTAAGTCTGTATATAAAACAGATACCTTTTCCTGGGACATCACTAAAAGTGAACAGAAAAAAATAAAAATTGTAATCTTAATCTTCATTTATGTTTTCTCATTTTAAAAACAACCCTTTAAAAATAAGAAAACATAAATGAAACTTGACGAATTCTCTAATTTTATTTAATAGAATCAAGGATAATAATTGTGTTTTCCTGATTGGGTTTATAAGAAATCTCCATTGGGATAAAAACTGTTTTTAATGCTAATTTTAAGTCTTTATGAGTAAAGACTCCTGTAAAACGTTTACTTTGGTCAATATTAGATTTATCAAAAGAGACCTTAAACCTGTTTTCTAATGAAATTATTACTTGTGATAAAGGTGTTCGGTTAAATATACTCTCTTCTTGTAACCAATTAGGCTTACCTTGCTCAAAATTCCATAGCTCTGCATTATTGTTTACTATCCTAATGGCATTACCCGGTAAAAGTATCGCTTCATTATTACTGCTTGTAACTTTAACTCTCCCTTCAAAACATAATACTTCAAAATAATCATCTCTAACATTTATATTAAACTCTGTGCCTAAAACTTCTATGACTCCTTTGTTGGTATTTACTTTAAAAGAAGACCCTTTTTCTACATCGAAAAAAGCTTCTCCAACAAGTATTAAATCTCTATTCTCTTTCCAATTTTTTGATTTATAGTCTAATTGTGAGTTTGCGTTAAGCTCAACTTTTGAATTATCAGGAAGTATAATTGCTAATTGTTCCGAAAAATTAGTTTCAAAATGTTTATTATTATTCGTGAAATAAAAGATGCCAAAGATAATAATCACTGAAGCCGCAACACTATATGTCCAATTCGGAATGAGTTTAATTACACGACTCTTTGCCTGGTGGTGTGTCGATCTTAATTGCTTCAGTTTATTAAACAATGCCTGCTCATTATATGTAGGTGCTTCAAGCATCTGCGAAGTATCGTTAATCCTTTTAAAAGTAGCATAGTCTTTAGACTTTTTAAAGGATTCGAGTTCTTTTGGTGTTAGCTCTCCTGCAACCCATCGTGCTAAAAAAGTATTATCTAAAAAATGGTTTTCCATTCTTTTTATTAAGATTTGTTAATAGTAAAACAAATAATTTGTGTTTTACCCTACTTTTATATATTTCCTATTTGTTCTCTTAATGTTATTAATGCTGAGCTCATACGTTTTTCTACAGCCTTAACTGTTATACCTACAATTTCTGAAATTTCTGAATATTTCTTCTTATCAATTCGGCTTAACAAAAATACTTCACGTTGTTTTGTAGGTAAATTTGCTATAACTCTTTTGAGTTTTATCATAAATTCTTTTTCTTCAAGTAAAAATTCCGGCGTTTCATTTGTGCTTTCTTTTGCCAAATATATTTGATGTTGTAATTTTATTTTTTTGTGAGCGACTTCGTTTAAAAATTCATTTTTAGCAACTTTATACAAAAACGATTTTGCATTTTTAAATACAATTTTCGAACAATTATTCCATAGTTTTATATATGCGTTCTGGACTATGTCTTCTGCCTGTTGTATATCACCACACTTATAGTAAATAAAATTACGTAAGGTTTTAGCGTACGTATTATAAATCCATTGGTAGGTTTTTTCGTCACAAACAGATTTAGTTTCCTGGCTCATAAACGCTCGTTAAAATTAGGGTCCGAGTTCAAAATTAAATAAATTTTAAATAAAAAGTAGGGTGTTTCTAAATATAACTGTTATTAAACTAAACAAAGCGTTATTAAATATATGACGCAACGTTTTTTAAAATTGAAGTACTGGTTTTATGTTATAGCAATTTAAAGAATTGCAATGTTTATAATATAGAAGACTTTTTGGTCTAATTGATTAATAGCAAAAAAGTTTGAAAACAAAGCATGACCCCAAGCTGTAAGTCTTTGTTTCAAATTTTTAAAATAATTAATATCTATTTATAAACGCCTACTTAAAAAGGGGAGGGAAGCCCTTTATTACAAACCTCTGTTTAACCCAAATTAAACAGAGGTTTTTTATTTGAATGAAGTCGATAAAAATAAAATTACTCTAATTTTTTATATTGAGTATTGAGTAGATCTAAAATAATTTGAGTAAGATCGTTTTCTTCTTTTCCAAAGATTACACTACCGCCTTCATTACTTCCTAAAATGTAAGAATATCCATTTTTATTTCCGTAATCTTTAACAAAATCTTTTACTTTCTTAATCAACGAATCATTTAGTGTTTTGCTTTCTTGAGCAATTTGTTGTTGTTCAAATTGAACGCGTTGAGATAATACTTGGTCTCTTTGTTGTAATTCTTGCGAAAGTTTTTGAATATCGGCTTGTGACATTCTTTTGGCTTTTATTTCAGCTTCATTAACATCAAATTGAAAAGCTTTACGTAAGCTATCTGTTCTTTTTTGAAAAGCGGTTACCATAATTTTCAATTTTGATTCAATATCAATTTTCTCTTGATAATCATTCATGAGTTTAGAATTATCTACATAACCTATTTTCTCTATTTGTTGGCAAGATGTAAAAATTGAAATTGCCACTATAACATATAATATCTTCTTCATTTGTATTAATTTAAGTTTCGCCAAAAATATAAAAGTAAAATAGATTTTTTAACTTTATTATTAAAGGAATGGCTATAATAAATATAACTTATGTTATACCAGATATCAATAAATAATATTTATTGAATATTCATTTAAAATAAACGATTTAAGCTCCTAACTTTTTAAAGCAATCCAATCTATTCTCTTTTGCTTAAAAGCATTATAAAACCTATTTAAAATCAGTTTATTTTGTTTCTAATAAGAAATATTAAAGATGAGTACTCGGTTGACTGTTTTGCCTTAAAATTTGAAAGCCAACCAATTCTAAATGCATTAAAAAAATTCATCCAACCAGATTTATATTTTTCTGATAATAAACTCACATAATAAGAATCGAACGGCATAGGTAGTGTTTTAATAACTTTCATTTTCTCTTTTGTAACTAATTTTGAAATTGCTGTTTGAGAAAAATGCCAAAGGTGTCTTGGCGCATCATAAGCTGCCCAGAATTCTTTATAGTATTTGGCGTCGTAACTTTTATAATTTGGAACGGCAATAATTAAAGTTCCGTTTGGTTTTAAAAATGATTTTAAAATCGATATATAATCTTCAAATTTTGGTAAATGTTCTAACACGTGCCAAAGCGTAATCACATCAAAACTATTTGAGTCGAATTCTAAAAGATGTTCGGCTTCAAACACAGCATTCCTGGTTTTTTCATTAGCAATAATTCTTGCCTCATCATTTGGCTCAATTCCGGAAACAGTCCAATTATTTTGTTGAGCAATTTGCAAAAAATCTCCTGTGCCACAGCCAACATCTAATAATTTCTTTTCTTCGGAAGAAAAAGAATTAATGAGTTTTAACTTCTTCTTTAAAGAAATGCGCCGCGCTAAATGATATACTTTTTCAAACAAATTTCTTTGTGAGTCTGTATGAGAAATATAATCTTCACTTTTATAGTATTTAGGTAATTGTTCTAAAGGTGGCTGCGGATACGTTTCCAACATTTCTAACTCTGTATTAAACACCAGCTGGAATTCTTCGTTGGAAACGGAGTTGTCTTTTACTGTGATGTATATCTCTTTTTTCATTAAAAACGGATTCCGCATCAAGTACGGAATAACAGAATTGTTCAATTTAAAATAATTGTTCCACGTGGAACTCTTATAAGTTATCTTCCCATATAAACCAATAATACAGACACATCGCTTGGCGAAACTCCACTAATTCGTGAAGCCTGCGATATTGATGTCGGTTGTATTATACTTAATTTTTCTCTTGCTTCGAAACTCATAGATTTTATTTTAGAGTAATCAAAATTAGAAGGAATTTTAACATTTTCCAATCGATTTAATTTGTCGGCATTATTCTTTTCCTTCTCTATATAACCTGAATATTTTACTTGAATTTCAGTCTGCTCAATAACTTCTTTGTCAAGATTATTAGTTTGAATATAATACTCTACAGCTTGAAATTTTCTAACATCGGCAAGATCAATATTTGGTCTAGAAAAGATTTTAAACATCTTGTCAGATTGCTTCATTAGGGATGAACCTTTAGAACCTAATATAGGGTTTGCTTCCCCTGGTTTTATGCTTGTGTCTTTAAAAAACTGAACGAAAGCATTAGATTCTTTTTGTTTATGTTCCATTCTTTTTAAGCGTTTTTTACTGGCTAAACCTAATTTAAATCCTTTAGGGGTTAGCCTAAAATCTGCGTTATCTTGTCTTAACAGTGTTCTATACTCTGCCCTTGAAGTAAACATTCTATAAGGTTCTTCAGTCCCTTTGGTTATTAAGTCGTCAATTAAAACCCCTATGTATGCTTCGTCACGCCTTAAGGTAAAAGGTTCATTTTCCTGAATGCTTAAACTTGCGTTTATTCCTGCCATCAATCCTTGCGCTGCGGCTTCCTCATAACCTGTTGTCCCATTAATTTGACCTGCAAAATATAAGCCTTTAACTAATTTAGTTTC
>JAGLKH010000200.1 GCA_023141985.1 Flavobacteriaceae bacterium
TTATTCTTTGCCAAACTAAAAGGGCCAGGCACAGTTTATATTCAATCTTTACCATTTAGTAGGTTAGCTGCTCGTGTTTTGGCAACTGCACCAAAAGGTGGAGGAAAGGACAGGGGAGAGGGAAGCCTTTTAGGTGGTTTGGGTGATTTGCTTGATGGAGATAATAGGTATTAATTATATTAAAATATTTTTTATCTACTATAAAATTGTGCTAAAGAAAGTTATAGTTCTCTTAGCCGACTAATAATCAAAGCTTTAAATTTTAATGACTGTTAAAGTCTTGTGTAAAAAAAGATTATGTCATTTTTTTTTTATAACTTTAATGAAACTTTTAAAAATATCTATGGTATAAATCTACTTTTATTTTTTATCAATTAATTTAAGATTCCCTATGGCAAGAGCAATGTTTGAGTACACCAAAACAGTACTTAAAAAAGTTAGTTTTGATGCTAATTTGTTCTGTAAAGAGTTAGAAAAAGCTTTAAAACGCTTATTACCTTACGAGATAGAAGAGTTAAAGATTTTTATTCAATCTCTTATTTTGCAGAACCCAGAATTAAATAAATGTTTAATCTATTTAAAACCATAAAAAAAGCGACCAATGGTCGCTTTTTTATTTTGGTAATGGGCTTATTATTTTAACGTCTTGAAATGCAATAGCTCCACGAATTATTCCAGATATAACGTCTTGTAAAGCTTCAATAATTTGCATTTTTAACTCACTTTTGTGGTATATTATGCTAACTTCTCTTGCTGGGGAAGGCTCATTAAAGTAATGTAAATTAATGATTTCCCTTTCTTTAATATCAAGAGTGTGCAAATAAGGTAATAAAGTCATTCCTAATCCTTCGTTAGAAAGTTTAACAAGCATTTCGATACTACCGCTTTCTAACTGAAATTTATCTACATTATGGTTTTTAAAAGATTTACAAAGGTTAATCACACCATCTCTAAAGCAATGACCATCTTCTAATAAAAGCATATCATTAATGTCTAAATCGGAAATGTCAATTTTTTTCTTACTATTTAATCTATGATGTTTTGGAATGTAGCCAACAAATGGTTCATAGAAAATTACACGTTCTTTAATGTTTTCGTTTTCCAGAGGTGTAGCAGCAATGGCTGCATCTAAGTGTCCATCATTGATTCTTGAAATAATTTCTTCGGTTGTGAGTTCTTCAATTTTTAATTTTACTTTAGGATATTTTTTTATAAAAGTCTTTAAAAACATTGGAAGCAATGTTGGCATTATAGTTGGGATTATTCCTAATTTAAATTCACCACCTATAAACCCTTTTTGTTGATCTACAATATCTTGTATCCTATTGGCTTCGTTTACAATATTTTTTGCTTGATTAACGATTTTTTTACCAACATTAGTTAGTTCAATAGGTTTCTTACTTCTGTCGAAAATAAGAATGCTTAATTGGTCTTCTAATTTTTGTATTTGCATACTTAAAGTAGGTTGTGTTACGAAACATTTTTCTGCTGCTTTAGTGAAATTTTGATGTTCTGCAACTGCTAAAACATAATGTAATTGTGTAATTGTCATAAGTATCAATTTAGACTATAAAAATATAAAAACTATC
>JAGLKH010000201.1 GCA_023141985.1 Flavobacteriaceae bacterium
GCGAAGAATCTCATAAAGGCAAGGCTTTCCCTGCTGATTTTATTGCTGAAGGAGTAGATCAAACCAGAGGTTGGTTCTATACATTGCATGCCATAGCAACTATGGTTTTCGATTCTGTAGCATATAAAAATGTAGTATCTAATGGGTTAGTGTTAGACAAAAAAGGTCAAAAAATGTCCAAACGTTTGGGTAATGCTACAGATCCATTTGAAACGTTAAAAAAATATGGACCAGATGCTACGCGTTGGTATATGATTGCAAATGCGAATCCTTGGGATAATTTAAAATTTGATATCGAGGGAATAGCTGAGGTTAGACGTAAGTTTTTTGGTACCCTTTACAACACTTTTTCGTTCTTTTCATTATATACAAATTTGGATAAATTTAATTATAGTGAAGCTGATATTCCATTAAAGGAAAGACCAGAAATAGACCAATGGATTTTATCAGAATTGCACACACTAATCAAAAAAGTAGATGTATTTTATGGTGATTACGAGCCAACAAAAGCAGCAAGAGCAATTTCCAATTTCACTCAAGAATATTTAAGTAATTGGTATGTACGTTTAAGTAGAAGACGTTTTTGGAAAGGAGATTATCAAAAAGACAAAATTTCGGCTTATCAAACCTTATATACATGTATGCTAACCATTGCAAAATTAGGAGCTCCAATTGCACCTTTTTATATGGATCGATTGTACCTGGATTTAACAAGTGCTACTAAAAAAGAAACTTTTGAAAGTGTGCATTTAGCAGACTTTCCAAAACATGATGATTTGTTTATCGATAAAGTTTTAGAACGCAAAATGGAGAACGCTCAAACAATATCTTCATTGGTATTATCGTTAAGAGCTAAAGAAAAAATAAAAGTACGTCAGCCACTGCAAAAAATAATGATACCTGTTGATAATAAAACCCAAAAGGAAGAAATTTTAGCAGTTTCAGATTTAATTAAGCACGAAGTAAATGTCAAAGACATTGAACTTTTAGAAGACGCATCAGATATTTTAGTAAAGCAAATAAAGCCCAATTTTAAAGCTTTAGGACCACGTTTTGGAAAAGATATGAAACAGATTGCCAATGCTATAAGTAAATTTACGTCAGAAGATATAAATAAAATAGAACAAAGTGGTACTTTTGCCGTTCAAGTAAATGAAAAAAGCATTATTTTAGAGTTGAATGATGTTGAGATTACATCGCAAGATATTGAAGGATGGCTTGTAGCGAATGAAGGCACATTAACAGTTGCACTTGATATTACTTTAACCGAAGATTTACGTAAAGAAGGGATTGCCCGCGAGCTTGTTAATCGAATTCAGAATTTACGTAAGGATTCTGGCTTTGACGTGACAGATAGAATAGATGTGATGCTTCAAAAAGACGATAATATAATTAAAGCAGTACAATCAAATATTGAGTATATTAAAACAGAAACCTTAACAGAAGAATTAGAAATTATAGAAGAGATAAACAATGGTATAGAAATTACTTTTGATGATGTAAGCACCAAATTGTTTATAAAAAAACATTAAGATTATGGTAATAGAAAATAACAACAGATATTCTGATGCAGATTTAGCAGATTTTAAAGGGCTAATAAACGAAAAAATAGAAAAGGCACAGCACGATTTAGAATTAATTAAAAGTGCATATATGAACGATCATAATAATGGTACAGACGATACATCGCCAACATTTAAGGCTTTTGATGAAGGCAGTGCTGTTATGAGTAAAGAATCGAATTCGCAATTAGCAATTAGACAAGAAAAGTTTATTAGAGATTTAAGAAATGCGCTTATTCGTATTGAAAGTAAAACCTATGGCATTTGTCGTGTTACAGGGAAACTAATTAATAAAGAGCGCTTAAAATTAGTGCCTCATGCTACTTTAAGTATTGAAGCTAAAAACATGCAGAAATAAATAGGTTTCCAACAATCTTATAAAGCGTCTCATTAATAGAGACGTTTTTTATTTTAAGGAGAATATAGTTTTTATCTAAATTTTATCATACTTCATGTCATTAAAAAAGTCAACAATTATTATAGTTCTTATCTTATTGGTAGATCAAATTTCTAAGATTTATATTAAAACACATTTTGTTCTTGGAGAGGATCTGAAAGTTTTTAGTTGGTTTCAAATCTTGTTTATAGAAAATAATGGCATGGCTTGGGGAGCAAAATTAAATGATTTTTTACCTTTTATTTCTGAAAGAACGGGAAAATTAATTTTAACATTGTTTAGACTTTTCGCTATTGCAGGTATTGGTTACTGGCTTGTAAATACAATAAAAAATAATGGCTCTAAAATTCTAATAATTGCGATATCATTAATTTTTGCAGGAGCTTTAGGAAATATTATAGACTCCGTTTTTTATGGTGTATTGTTTAGTGATAGTTATGGCGAATTAGCCGAATTTTTACCTAAAGATGGAGGCTATGATTCGTTATTTCACGGTAAAGTTGTAGATATGTTGCATTTTCCTTTGTGGAAAGGTTATTTGCCAGAATGGTTGCCATTTTGGGGCGGACAATATTTTACATTTTTTGACCCGGTTTTTAATATTGCAGATATAGCAATAAGTACTGGAATAGGAATACTTTTAGTTTTTAATAAAAAAGCATTTCCGAAACAAGATGAACAGGTAAAATCAATAATCTAATGTAAGAATTGGAGTGTTTTAAATAAATGGACTATTTTTAAGTCATATAATGAATAGATGAAGAACAAACACCTCATAGCATTTATATTACTAATACTTTATTTCAATCCAGTTATTAGTCAAGATTATTATGATATTATATTTCCAAATACTTATAGCGAAAGAGACCAAGAATGCCAACAATTTGAACAGGTCTTTATACAAAAACCTAGAGAAGTTAAGTTTTCTATAGAAAGAGAAAATGAAAATATTTATTTTCAAGTAAACGATGAAAAATGGTTTAATCAATTATTTAGCAATAGCGGTGATGGACTTGCTATAGATGTTGTTGTAAAAGATAGATATAACTGTAAGATAGAAACAGTAGAAAATAAACAAATAAGAGGGGAATTACTTAAACCAGTTTATACACAGAAATTAAAAAGTGGGTTGCACACGATAGGTGAAAATTTGTATCGCGTTCATGTTGGAAGGTTAGCAAGTACTTATACAAACAAAGAATTAGAGTTTAATATTCTCTTTCTGAGTAATAAAAATTTATGCCAGTATTATGTTATTTATGATTTAGAATCTTATCCTTGGGATTTATTAAATATGGGAATGTATTTGGATTCCCTAACTTATAATTTTAAGCAAATAAAACCATCATCTGAAGGTTATTTAATTAGAAACAAGACTTTAAAGTTTAAGATTCCTTTTAAAAAAAA
>JAGLKH010000202.1 GCA_023141985.1 Flavobacteriaceae bacterium
CTGACAGATTTTAATATTAAAACTATAAAAATTACGGCATATTCTTCGGTTGAAGGGAGTTTAGAACGAAATATAGAATTACAAAGGCTACGGACAAATAGTATTATTGAAGCATTACAGACGTTTCAAAAACCAAATATTAAAACAGAAATCTCATCTTCAGAAAATTGGGTGGAATTTTTAAACGATATTGAAGAAACGAGTTATAAAAATTTAAAAGACGAGAGTAAATCAGCTATTAAAGCAAAACTTGTTGGCGCATTATCTAAAGAGTTAGAGCCTATTTTAAAAAATCATAGAAAAGCTGTTTTAGAACTGGAATTAGAAAAGAAAGATAAATATAAGAACATGTCTTCGAATGAGCTGATGAGTAAATTTAATACAGCCATAAGTTCTGAAAATTTAGATGGTGCTATAGAAATTCAGAATTCCATTTTTGAAAAAATGAAAAACAAAGAAATTACTCTAGGGTTTTTAAGAAAAATGTCAATTCCAAAACAATCTAAATTTGTTAAAATATCCAATAAAAATTCAGCTTTCAAATTTATGATGGATATAAAAAAATCTTTAATTGTTTATCATGAATTACTAGAGCTAGAAAAATCAGCACCTAATAATGGTGACGTAAAATATAATTTGGCTGCCGTTAAAGTCAAATTATGGCGTTTTAGAGCTTTGGAAGTAGATGAAAATAAATTCGAAATAGAGATTAATGCCTTAAAAAATTATAATATTGATCATGCGCTTATTGCTAGAATGATGATAAATTTTCACATTATTAAAGCTGAAAATTTAATGGAAAAAAGGGATTATAAAAACAAAGACAAATCGGTTAGTTATATAAATAAAAATTATAATAAATTCCCTTTTTCGAATTATGATTACTTAAGTTTATCACAATTTTTTAGTTTTTATGGAAATACACAAATGGCTGTAAAGTTTTTGGAAAATGAAGTAAAAACTATTGATATTGATGAAGACCTTTTGTTCTACTATTTAAACCTAACTATTGTTGATACAAACCTTACACAAACATCAGATTATAGAACCATAATGCTCAATGCGTTAAATATGAATAAAGATCGTTATTGTAGATTGTTTAATCCGTTTGGGCAAGGAGGGGTTACCTTTCAATTATTAGAAGATCAATATTTAAGAAGGACTTATTGTGAGAGTTGTAATGATTAATCTATCATAAATTTGCATTTAAATCAAGCAAGTTTTGTTGATATATGAAACAGGGCATCACCTTTATTTACTATTGGAGCTTCATTTACATTAAAAATATACCCGGTAATATCGGCTTTTACAAAATGATGAAATTTTCCAAAAGGACCTGTAATGTGTCCTATAACATCTCCTTTTTTAACTTTAGAATTAATAGTGATTGAGGCTTTAAACATTCCAGAATATTTTGCTCTTATCCATTTACTTTCTTCAATAAAAACACAATTCTTTTTAGGGTTTGAGGCCTTAAATTTTGAATGTAACATTCCTAAAAAATGAAGCACACGTTTTGCACCATTAACACCAGTATTAGTAATTTTAGAATCGAAATAATAAGACTTTCCTCCTTCAAATAATAGCATAGGAATACCTAATTTATAACAGGTGTTTCTAAATGACTTATTCAGGTTTTTAGAATATAACACGAAAGGAGCACCAAAAACCGTAGCGAGTTCATCAAGTACGGATTCACCGTCTTTAATTCTAATTTGTGGCGCATTAAATCTATCGGATCCACCAGTGTGGTAATCTATTATAAGGTCAACCTGTGGTACAATTTCATTCATTAATTTATAGGCAACTCTACTGGCAAGCGAACCTGATTTAGTACCCGGAAAAACACGATTTAAATCACGACCATCCGGGAATTCTCGATCCATATGTAAAAACCCGAAAATATTAATAACAGGAATACAAATAATTGTGCCTTTTTTAGGGTTGTTTATACCTTTAGCTATAATTTGCCTAACAATTTCTACGCCATTAACTTCATCTCCATGTATGCCAGCAGTAAACAATACTGTTGGACCAGGATTTTTAGAACGTTCAATAATTACGGGAACTTCAAGAGAGGTTCTGGTATGTAATTTGGCAACATTAAAATTAATCTCTCGTCGTTCTCCAAGCGCAATGGCTTCTCCTAATATATGTAATATGTCGGTTTTTGTACTTGTCATTAATTTCGGTTTCTTTCTATATATGTAATAATTGCTCTTGCTATATTTTTTTGACTTGCCTTTTCAATGCCTTCAAGACCTGGAGTAGAGTTTATTTCTAAAATTAAAGGGCCCCGGTTTGATTGTAACATATCTACACCGCAAATAGGAAGTTTTAAAGTTCGGGCAGCTTTGATAGCTAATTTTAATTCTGGCTCGTTTAACTTAACGTAATCAGCTGTACCTCCCCTGTGTAAATTTGAACGAAACTCTCCTTCTTCACCTTGACGCTTCATGGCTCCAATAACTTGGCCATCTACAATTAAAGCCCTTAAATCTGCACCTTTAGCCTCTTCAATATATTCTTGAACAATGACTCTGGCTTGTAACCCATTAAAAGCTTCAAGAACAGATTCTGCAGCGTTCTTATTTTCAGCTAAAACCACACCTAAACCTTGAGTGCCTTCAAGAAGTTTTATCACAACAGGTGTTCCGCCAACATGTTCAATAACTTCATTTACATCCCGAGAGTAATTAGTAAAAACAGTTTTAGGCATTCCAATTCCAGCTTTTGAAAGCCGTTGAAAACTACGCAGTTTATCTCTTGAGCGTATTATCGCTTCAGAAGTAACGGTTGTAAAAATATTCATCATTTCAAACTGTCTAACTACTGCACAACCATAAAAAGTTACAGATGCTCCAATTCTAGGAATAATAGCATCAACATAATCTAAATACCTGTCTTTATAATAAATTGTAGGCTTTTCTTTTTCAATAATTAAATCACATTTTAAGGGGTCAATCACTTCAATATCATGATTGCGTTTCTCGCCTTCTTCAATAAGTCTTGCTGTTGAATAAAGATTGGCGTTTCGTGATAAAATAACAATGTTCATCTGATTATTAGTACTTAAAGTGCCTAAAGTT
>JAGLKH010000203.1 GCA_023141985.1 Flavobacteriaceae bacterium
TTGTTTAACCCAAAAAATAAGAAATTATGACAACATTAGTCAAATCTAAGAAGACCCGTTATCCTTGGTTAGGTCCGGAATTTTTCAATTTTTTTAGCGAAGACGATTTTTATAATGATCGTTTTTGGCATAGAAATATTATGGATAAGCCTGCGATAAACGTAAAAGAAGCTAAGGATTTTTATCTAATTGAATTGGCAGCTCCCGGACTGTCTAAAAAAGATTTTGAGATTACTATCGACGATGGTTATCTTAAAATTTTAGTAGAGAAATCTTCAAAAAAAGAAGAAGAAAGTGATAAATATACGAGAAGAGAGTTTAGCTATAACTCATTTGAACGTACTTTATTATTACCGGAAGATGTTATTGAAGAAGAAGTGAGAGCTAAGTATGAAAATGGAATACTAAAATTTAAACTCTCTAAAAAAGAAACCCTTAAAGAGCATCCTTCAAAAAGAATAGAAATAGAATAATTCTAAAAAGGATTCTTGAGTTAAATAAAAAGCCAACTAATTGTTGGCTTTTTGTGTTTTATAAATCAATTATTATTACTCTATTTGTCAAACATTTGATATAGATTTAGCCTTCTAATTATACTTGAATTGATCCTTCCAATCATTTTTAATTGGCTGAATATTTTAATTATTTAAGAATACTTTATAAAAGTTTGGTAAAATTTTAACGACTAATGAGTTGTAATTAAAATACGAACCAAGTATATTCGTTAATCTAATTACTCGAAAGATACTTTGGTGTCTTTTACTGAAAATATAGAGCTAATGCCAGAACAGAAACAGCTTAAGTACGACATCGCTTATTTGCGAATGGCACAAGAATGGGGAAAATTATCGCATTGCCAACGCAAACAAGTAGGAGCACTAATTGTTAAAGATAGAATGATAATTTCCGATGGTTATAATGGCACACCTACCGGATTTGAAAACTCCTGCGAAGACCAGGAGGGTTCTACCAAATGGTACGTATTACATGCCGAAGCAAATGCAATTTTAAAAGTTGCTGCATCTACTCAATCCAGTAGAGGAGCAACATTGTACATAACACTTTCCCCTTGTAAAGAATGCAGTAAATTAATTCATCAAGCCGGAATTATAAGAGTAGTGTTTAGTAAAGCTTATAGAGATGATTCTGGAGTACAATTTTTATCAAAAGCAGGCATAGACGTAAAACTTATAAGCGATTTAAATTAATGAAAATTCATAAAAAATATTTACCTCTTATTATTGGTGTTGCTATTGCAATGGGTATTTTTATTGGAGGAAAGCTAAATTTTACCGACTCATCCGATAGAATATTCACTACAAATTCTAAAAAAGATAAGCTTAACAGGCTTATTGATTATATTGATTATGAATATGTAGACGAGGTTAATACCGATAGTATTGTAGATGTTACTGTTAACAGTATTCTGGGGAATTTAGATCCGCATTCTACATACATTCCAAGAAAAAATCTTCAAAGTGTTACAGAAAACATGAAAGGTGATTTTGTTGGAATTGGAGTAAGTTTTTACACCTATAGAGATACAGTAACAGTTATTAGAGCTTTAGAAGGAGGGCCTAGTATTAAAGCAGGAATAAAAGGGGGAGATCGAATTATAGTTGCTAATGGAGAATCTATCTATGGAAAAAATTGGAGCAATGAAGCTGTTGTAAATAGACTTAAAGGAGAAGAGAACACAAAGGTTAATTTGAAGGTTTACAGAAGAGGAGAACCTGAACTTTTAGAGTTTAAAGTAAAACGTGGAGAAGTCCCGATTAAAAGTGTAGATGCTGCTTATATGCTTACAAACGATTTAGGGTATATTAAAATAAATCGTTTTGCAGAATCTACTTATAAAGAATTTAAGAAAGGACTTAACAAACTTCAAGATAAAGGAGCAACAAAACTGGTGTTAGATTTACGTGATAATCCAGGAGGATTTTTAGGAATTGCAGAACAAATTGCTGATGAATTTTTAGAAAAAGGGAAACTCATTTTATTTACAAAAAATAAAAAAGGAAGAATAGAAAAGAGTTTTGCAACTAACAGGGGGGGGTTTGAAGAAGGAGAAGTGTTTGTGCTAATTAATGAAAACTCTGCATCTGCCAGCGAAATAATTGCTGGTGCTTTACAAGATAATGATAAAGGTACAATTGTAGGGCGTAGATCTTATGGCAAAGGTTTAGTGCAACGGGAAATGGCATTAGGCGATGGTAGTGCAATACGACTTACAGTGTCAAGATATTACACACCAACAGGACGTTCTATACAGCGTTCTTACGAAAACGGAAATAAAGACTATTATCATGAATATTTTGAAAGAATAGACAATGGCGAGCTTTCAAGTGCGAGTAAAATAAAAGTTGCAGATTCTTTAAAATTTATAACTCCAAAAGGTAAAATTGTTTATGGAGGCGGAGGTATTATTCCAGATGTATTTGTTCCAATTAATAATAAAATGGAAAATGAAACAATAAATAGTATTCTGGCATATGGTTATATGAGTTATTTTGTTTTTGAAGATTTAGATAATGACAGAAGCCTATACAAAGATTTTAAGCAAGATGATTTTATTAATAATTTTAAAGTTAGTGATGCGTTTTTAAGTCGTTTTGAAGAGTATTTAAATACGAAAACACGATTCAAAATAACTTTTGTTGCTTATAATGAAGAAGTAAAACTATATATAAAAGCAACTTTAGCAGAGCAGCTATTTGGCACCGAAGCCTACGAGCAGGTTGTTAACAGCAATGATATTATGATAGATAAAATCAAGCAATTAATTCAGGAAAGCATCTAAAAAGCATCCCTTAAGATTTTCTTTTTTGAGTCCTCTCAATTTTTTTCGAAACCCTTAAAATAGCCATTAGAAATATAACACATAGACTGGCAACAACAGTAATAAGAGCTATAACACTTTCACCTTTAAAGGGGTTGCTAAAATCTATTTTAGTAATGTTGTAAATAGCCAATATAACTGCAATTATTGTTAGAATATAAGTAAACATCTTCATAATTAAAATAATGCTTTAATGTTTGCAGCAAATAATTTTACAGCAATAGCCAATAAAATTACGCCAAAAATTTTGCGAATAATATTAATTCCGTTCTTACCAATAAGGTGTTCAATTTTTGCCGATGTTTTTAAAACGATATAAATAAAAATCACGTTAACGATAACCGCAATAATAATGTTTTCTACTCTAAATTCTGCTCTTAAAGAAAGTAGAGTTGTTAAACTTCCGGGACCAGCAATTAATGGAAAAGCAAGAGGGAATATGGAAGCAGTTAAAGCTGTGTTTTCATCTTCTTTATAAAGTGTAATTCCTAAAATCATTTCTAAAGCAATAAAAAACAATATAAATGCACCAGCAACAGCAAAAGAATTAACGTCAATGCCAATAAGGTTTAATATTCGTTCTCCAAGAAAAAGAAAAACAATCATTATAACACCTGCAATAATCGATGCTTTTTCACTTTGAATGTGTCCAACTTTTTTACGTAAATCAATAATTATAGGAATATTTCCAATAATATCTATAACCGCAAATAAGACCATAAAAACAGTAAATATTTCTTTAAAATTAAAGTGCATTTTTTAGAATTTTAATTTTGGCAAAGTTCGTTATTTAATATTAATTTGTAATACTAATAAACAGTAAAGTTTCTCTATTTTTGCACTAATATTAGAAATAGTAATGAGATGTTTCAATTAGGAAGAACCTTAATTTCTGAAGATATTATCGAAAAAGATTTTGTCTGTAATTTAAGCGCCTGTAAAGGTGCTTGTTGCATTAATGGAGATGCGGGAGCTCCATTAGAAGCAGAAGAATCTAAAATCTTACAGGAAATCTATCCTAAAATTAAACCTTTTTTACGATCCGAAGGCATTGAGGCCATAGAAAATCAAGGGCAGTTTATTACTACAGAAAATGGAGAATTAGAAACACCTTTAATTAATGGAGCAGATTGTGCTTATGTTATTTTTGATGATAGAGAAATAGCTCTTTGCGCTATTGAAGAAGCTTATAATCAAGGAGAAGTATCCTGGAAAAAACCAGTATCCTGCCATTTGTATCCTGTTAGAGTGAAAGATTACAGCGAGTTCTCGGCTGTAAATTATAACAAGTGGAACATTTGTGATGATGCATGTGCTTTGGGAAAAGAACTACAAGTGCCAATCTATAAATTTGTAAAAGAAGCCCTAATCAGAAAGTTTGGTGAAGATTGGTATTTGGAACTTGAAAAAGTTACTCAAGAGATGAAACACCCATAACATTCCCTATATCTATTGGGATGACACTTTAGGAAAGCAATATTTAGGATGTTCTATGTGACCCAATTCAAAAAAAGTATTATAACTAAACGTCCTTTTGAGAGACTAAATGTATTGGAATATAAAGGATTACTTTTGTTCCCAATGCATTTCCTTGTTCGTCATGTAAATCTTCAATTTTAATATTATACATATTTGTATATCTTTTTGAGAAATTTTCTAAACGCTCTTTAGTTAATGCAATACCAACAGATTTCCGTTTTAATGTTTTTTGTTTATTTATTTCTTTTGAAGTCTTTCTGCCAACACCATTATCTGTTATTGAAATGGTAATATGTTTTTTTCTGTTTTTTTCAACTTTTAAGACAATTTTTTTATCTTCTTCTTTTGAAGACAAACCGTGCCAAAGCGCGTTTTCTAAAAAAGGCTGTATTATTAGAGAGGGGACTTTAATATTATGAGTGTTTATATTATTATCTATTAAGATTTTGAAATCTATGGCGTTAGAAAATCTAATGTTTTCAATATTCATATACAGCTCCATAGTCTCAAGTTCATCCGATAGAGGAACCTCTTTTTCGGTAGATGCTACAAGAATTTTTCGAATAAGTTTAGCAAATTTGTTTAAATAATAAACAGCATTTTCTTTTTCGTTATTAATAATATAAAGTTTTATAGAGTTTAAAGAATTAAAAATAAAATGAGGATTCATTTGGCTACGTAGCATATCCTGCTCTAAGGTTAGGATTTTCTTTTCTTGATTTAATTGTTTGTGCCTGTCATAAACTGTAAAAATAATCGATACTAAAATAATCCCTAATAATCCAAAGAGTAGTGCGAGTTGGTTTTTTTCTAATCTGGTTCTTACAAGCTCATTCTCATCCGACAATGCTTTTATAGTATTACTTTTATTATCGCTCTCATATTTTATTACTAAATCATTAATATAATTGAGATTTCTTTCATTATTAATGACTTTTTCTAATTCATTAGCTAGTTTAAACTGCTGTAAAGCAGCTTGATGATTTCCTTTTTTAATATTTAATTCGGAAAGAAGTTTATAAGCTTCTATTTCGGATGATCTAAAGTTGTATTTTTTTGAAATATTTTTTGCGATGTTAAGGTTATATTCAGCTTTGTTTAAATTATTCAATTCACTTAACACCCAACCTAAATTTACATAAGAGTCGACAATATGAAACTGATCTCCAGTCTGTAAAGCTTTTTCAAGATTACTTTTTAAAACTTCCAGTGCAATTGTATATTTTTTTTGTTTAATATAAATTTTCCCTATGCTGTTGTTGCAAATAACGCGGCCAACTTCCGAATTTATTTCGTTATTATAATTTAAAGATGTTTTGTAATATTTTAGTGCTTCTTCAAGAAGGCCTTTAGCCTCTTTAGCATAACCAATATTTTGATAATTTATAGCTAAACCTAATTTGTTATTCAAGGATTTTTCTATAACAAGAGATTTGTTAAACTGCACTAATGCTAAATCGTATTGCTTTAGTGCCAGATAAATATTCCCAATACTGTTTTGAGATACAGCAATGCTAAGTTTTATATTGTCTGAAGGCAGTTTTATTGCATTGGCAATGTTTAAAGCCTTTGTATGAAAATCTAATGCCGAACGAATAAAATCCATCCTTCGGTAAACTACGCCTTGCATGTTTAAGCTTATGACTTTTAGTTCTAAATTATTTGCGATTTCGGCCAATCTCTCTGCTTGTTTATGATTCTCCAGGGCTTTAGAATAAAAAGAAATATTTCTATAAATACTACCTAATGAGTTTAAAGCATAACTTTCACCTTCTAAATATTTTAAACGGTTACTTTCTTTGGCGAAATACTTCATTAGAGTAGAATCCTTTTTATATTTATAAAAGAGGGATTCTATGGTATTATATTTTGTAGGCCTTAAGGAAAAGGCTTTGCCAACAGCTTCTTTAAATTGAGGGTTTATTGAATCTTGAGCAAATGTGTTTAACGAAAAAAGTAAAAATACAAGAGTAATAAACCGAATGATTATTTTTCTAGCAAAAGAGTTTGTATTCTTTTTTAAAGACATTATAATTTTTCTAAAAAATCAGATTTTCGTTGTCTGGCGACAGGTATTTTATGATTTGATTCCATTACTACATAGCCTTCAGTTTTTAAATATTCTTTAATTTTATTTAAATTAACTATATATGAATTATGAATTCTAAAAAACTCATGATCAGGTAAGGAACAATTTACTTCTTTTAGTTTTTTGGTTACAACTATTTTTTGATTTTTTGTTAAAAAGAAAGTGCAGTAGTTCCCATCAGATTCTACAAACAAAATATCATCACTTTTGAGAAAAACCAGTTTCCCATCTGTATTTAAAATTATTTTTTTAGTGCTTTGTTTTTTGTTAAAATCCAATAAATATTTTTCTATTTTTTTTGAATTTAAATTTCTCGAATTATATTTCACTATTTTTTCTATAGCATCACTTAAATCGTCAGAGTCAATAGGCTTAAGAAGATAATCTATAGCTTCATGCTTCATAGCTTTAATGGCATACTCATCATATGCAGTTGTTATTATAACAGCAAAATCTCTATGAGATAATTTCTCAAGAAATTGAAACCCATCCATTGTTGGCATTTGGATGTCTAAAAACAAACAATCCGGGGTGTTAGTTTTTAAAAAGACCAAAGCGTCTTCGGGATTTGTAAATGTTTTTACAATTTCAATATCTTTACTAAAATTGGTAAGCTCCCAAGATAAAATTTGAATAGCTTTTGGTTCGTCGTCTACAATTACAGCACTTAACATAGATTAAAAATAGTTAGTGTATAGCTCAGTTTTTTAGAAGCTTGTATAAATGGTAGTGTTTACTGTATAGTTAGTTTTTTGTAAAACTACTAATTTAATGTGTAAAAATGGAATACCATTCATACAATAAAAGAGACTATCCATACATTAAG
>JAGLKH010000204.1 GCA_023141985.1 Flavobacteriaceae bacterium
ACCCTTTTAAATATTTAAAAGGGTTTATTTATTTTAAAAAGCAAATCTATAAGCCGAATTCTGTATATCCTGAATTCATTTCAGGATCTCTCCTTCTGAAAACAAAATACCCTTATCATTTATCTACGTTTACTGTTACCAATAAACTTTAGCTGCCTACCCTCCAACATCGAACGTGCAGCTCTCAAACGTTGGTTTACATGGCATTGCACTACATAGAGTTTACCTGATTTCACTACAGCATGACCTGTACATTCTTTCTGTTGCACTTTTCCTAATCTCACGATCGGTGGCTGTTAGCCACTATGTTGCACTTTAGTGTTCGGACTTTCCTAACCAAAGCAAGCTTTGGCTCGATAAGGCGATTTGCTTAAATGCAAAGATACAAAATTGTTAATAACTCGTCTCAAATTTAGAACTGATAATTCTTAATTTTAAGTTGAATTTTTAACTTTGTTATTCATTCAATTTAGCATTAATTTAAATGTTGAATAAAATTCGTAAAGTTGGAGCAATTTATAGTATCAGCCAGAAAGTATAGACCGCAAACATTTAATGATGTTGTTGGTCAACAGGCTATTACCAATACTTTACTCAATGCTATTAAAAATAATCATTTAGCTCAAGCCCTATTGTTTACGGGACCTCGTGGAGTAGGTAAAACTACCTGTGCTCGTATTTTGGCTAAAATGATTAATCAAGATAAAGATAGTGACGAAATACAAGACGAAGATTATGCTTTTAATATTTTTGAACTGGATGCCGCATCTAATAATTCGGTAGATGATATTAGAAGTTTAACCGATCAAGTTCGTATTCCGCCGCAAGTTGGTAAATATAAAGTGTATATAATTGATGAGGTACATATGCTTTCTCAATCTGCATTTAATGCCTTTTTAAAAACATTAGAAGAGCCACCAAAACATTGTATTTTTATTTTAGCTACTACAGAGAAACATAAAATTATTCCAACCATTTTGTCTCGTTGTCAAATCTTCGATTTCAAACGAATAACTGTAAAAGATGCCAAAGAATATTTAAAATATATAGCAAAAGAACAAGATGTTAATGCTGATGATGATGCTCTGCATATTATAGCTCAAAAGGCTGATGGTGCTATGCGTGACGCACTTTCCATTTTTGATCGCGTCGTAAGTTTTTCAGGTAAAAACCTAACTCGCCAAGCTGTAACCGAAAATCTAAATGTGCTGGATTACGAAACTTATTTTACAAGTACAGATTTAATATTAGAAAATAAAATTCCGGAACTGCTAATTCAATTTAACAAAACCTTATCAAAAGGATTTGATGGACATCATTATATAGCAGGATTAGCATCTCATTTTAGAGATTTATTAGTTAGCAAAACTCGGGAAACTATAGATTTGTTAGAGGTTGGGGAACAAACTAAAGCAAAATATTTAGAGCAATCTAAAAAAACGTCCCAAGAGTTTTTATTTAAATCTATTCAGCTTTCAAACGACTGCGACCTCAAATATAAAACAAGTAGAAACCAACGTTTATTAATAGAATTATGCCTTATGCAATTGGCTTCCATCACTTTTAATGGAGAAAAAAAAAAGCATAAACCCTTCATAATTCCAGCTTCATACTTTGCGGCTAAAAGAATTAAGCCAGTTGTAATTGATAAAAGCAAGCTGCCTAATGCTGCCTCGGTAGATTTAGAGGAAAACTCTCATGAATCTA
>JAGLKH010000205.1 GCA_023141985.1 Flavobacteriaceae bacterium
CAAATAACTATATAAATGAGGAGCAAATTAAAGCTGCACAAAAAATCGCTAAACAACGACCAAAAATAATATTAAACAAGCAACATAAGAGTACTTCCGGATTATCTTTAAGTAGCATTAAAAAGAAAAAAGAACATCTTATCAAACAGATGGATGTTATTCTTGAAGAAGATGAGAAACCTAAAGATGATTTTTCTGAAAAGCAAATGCACAAAGCTTGGAGCAATTATGTTACAACCATAGAAAATAAAGGAAAATTTAATTTAGCTTCGATACTTAACATAGATACTCCAAAATTAGAAGGCACAACCATACATTTAGAATTTCCAAATGCTACAAACAAATTAGAAGTAGAGCGCCAACAATATGACCTGTTAAGATCGTTGAGACAAGAGCTTAATAACTTTGATATAAGTCTTTCTATAACAGTGAATGAAGAATTGGAAAAGAAATATGTCTATACTTCAAAAGAAAAATTTGAAAAATTAAAAGAAAAAAATTCCAACATTCAGCTTTTGAGAAAAACATTTGAATTAGATATTTAAGATGCAATATTTTACGCTATTCCTTTTTTTATGTATTGTTTCATTTACCAGTTGCGATGGTAGAGATAGGGCAAACAAAAGCAATACAGAAAATTTAGTGGAGAGTAAACTTTCAGATTCTTTTTTTGAAATTATTAAATACTTTCCTGAAACCT
Organism: Flavobacteriaceae bacterium; assembly: GCA_023141985.1. Taxonomy (GTDB): domain Bacteria; phylum Bacteroidota; class Bacteroidia; order Flavobacteriales; family Flavobacteriaceae; genus PRS1. The sequence goes on from JAGLKH010000205.1 coordinate 701, forward strand.
ATTCAGAAGTAGTTACAGATACTATTTTAAGTAATGGATATAATGTGAAACTTAAGTTTTATTCTGATATGAATAACTATGTTCTAAATGATTTTAAAATTGATACTATTCACTATAAACACTATTATAGAGAATTTAAAGGCGATCTCAAAATAATAATAAATGGCAAAACAATTTTTAACAAAACCATTGATAAATCTTATTTTACAGAAGACTTAAATGAAACTTTCTGGCAAAATTCTATAATGGGAAATATGTCTTTAGATGAATCTCAGACAACAAATAAGCATTTATTTTTTAAGGTGTTTTTTTGTATACCAGAATCAGAAATATGTAAAGATTATAATATAATTATAGATACAAAAGGCGAATCTAAAATAGAAGAATTAGAATCAGAAATATACTAAACTAAAATGTTAGGCTTAAAACTCCCTACAGACCCTCGCTGGGTAAACATAGTAGAAAAAAATATAGAAGAAATACTTACAGATCATGCATTTTGTGAGCAAAAAGCAACTAGTACTGCCATTTCTTTAATTGTAAGTTTCCCCGAATATACAGAACTTGTACAGGAAATGACAGCTTTGGTAAAAGAAGAAATGAGCCATTTTAAAATGGTACACGATATCATTATTAAACGTGGCTGGGTTTTAGGTAGAGATAGAAAAGATGACTATGTTTTGCAACTCATAAAATTCTTTCCAAAAGGAGGAAGCAGAACCACACAATTAGTACACCGCTTATTATATGCCGCCTTAATTGAGGCAAGAAGCTGTGAACGTTTTAGATTACTATCAGAAGAATTACAAGATAAAGAATTAGCTAAATTTTATGGTAGCTTAATGGTGAGCGAAGCCAATCATTATACTATGTTTTTAGGTTTTGCAAGACAGTATGGCAATCGAAAAGAAGTCGATATTAAGTGGCAGGCACTGCTCGATTTTGAAGCTGATATCATGAAAGATTTAGGGAAAAGTGAAACCGTTCATGGATAATTTAATGTTTTACCAGGCACGGTCTCGTAGTATAAACTTTTAATAATCCCATCAGACAACCCAATTTTAGGCACATATAAGTGTTTGGAATTACTCCATTTCATTGCCGAGAGATAAATACGAGTTGCCGGTATAATTACATCGGCTCTATCTTGATTTAGTTCTAATTCTGTAATACGTTCTTCGTAAGAATATGACTTTAACTTTTTGTAGTATGAACTTAAATAAAAATATGTAAGTGGCTTTCCTATTGCTTTTCCTGAAATTTTAAATATTTTATTAATATTTCCACCAGAACCAATAACGTCTACTTTATCGAAATCTTTTGTGTTTGTTTTAATCCATTCTTCTAAGTTAACCCAAGTCTTCTTTTTTACTATATCGTTTAGCAATCTTACCGTTCCTATTTTAAACGATCTCGAAGCGATTTGCTCACCATTATGGATAACAGTAAACTCTGTACTTCCTCCACCAACATCTACATACAAATAAGTCCTATCTTTATTTATAAACTCCTGTAAATCTGTGGCTGCAATAATTGCAGCTTCTTCTTCACCATTTATAATATCTATATCAATTTTAGATTGCTCAAAAATAAGTTCTGCAATATCTTTACCATTTAATGCTTCTCTCATTGCTGATGTTGCACAGGCTTTATATCGCTCTACTTTATGAGATTTCATTAATAGTTTAAATGCCATCATAGTATCTAACAAACGCTCAGTATTTTCCGTAGAAATATTATTATTTAAAAATACATCTGAACCAAGACGAATTGGCACACGAACTAATGAACTTTTTTTAAACTTCACAGGTTTACCACCTTCCTCTATTATATTAGATATTAATAAACGAACTGCATTCGAACCAATATCAATTGCAGCATATTTTTTTATTCTTAACATTTAAAAAATTAATTTTATACTTTTAAACTATCTTTTTAACTCTTCAAGCAAACTATTTCTTAAAATTTGGCTATTCATACGAGTTTAATACTTCTGCTCTAACGCCTTACTCTTCAGAATCGCATGAAATTTTTATAAGTTATGAATTCGATTTCCCAAACCCTGGATGTAACTGTGAAAATACATTTTAAGAATTTCTACGTAAATTTTTAGGAATCAGAATTTCAATAGTTTTTCCAGGTTTTAGATCTTTCCAGGAAGCAATATCAAATTCAAAAATGGCTAACCCACTTGTTGGAAGATTATCTATGTACATATTACCATAAGTATTTATAAAATAGGTCATGGCATGATTATGCCCAAAAATCATAACATGCTTATATTTATTGTCTATAGATTTAATAAAACTAATAAGATTTTTACCTCCAAAATCATAAATTTGTGAGGAAACATGTCTGTTTTCGTAAGAAAAGTCTATATTTTTTAAAAAAATATTGCTAGTCTCCAAAGCTCTCTTAGCTGGACTTGAAAATACAACTTCCGGCTGTAAATACTTAATTTTAAATTCTTTAGAAACTGCCTTTATATCAGTTATACCGCGCTTTTTTAATGGTCTTTCAATATCACTCAAATCATATTCCCATGATGATTTTCCGTGTCTAACTATAGTCAATTTTTTCATAAGCAATCGTTTAAATGCAACTTTTATCGATAAAAGGTTGCTTTTTATCGTTTTAACGAATATATTTGTCCTTTAACATTTTTATTTGTCTA
>JAGLKH010000206.1 GCA_023141985.1 Flavobacteriaceae bacterium
TTTGTTACGAAGGTAGCAGCGTAGCTGTGAAGCAATCTCTTAAATTAACCTTCAAGGTTTCAATCGGAACCAATTATTTCTTTGAAATTGCTAAACTCCGAGCATTACGCTTACTTTGGAAAACTTTAGCATCTGAGTACGTATCTAATGTTTCAGATTGCCACATAATAGCTACTCCAACAAAACGTAACAAAACCATTTATGATTATAATACCAATATGCTTCGTACTACAACCGAATGTATGAGTGCAATATTTGGAGGAGCAAATACAATTTGCAATTTACCTTACGATGCAATTTATCATAAAGACAACGAGTTTGGAGAACGCATTTCTCGAAATCAACTATTAATATTAAAACACGAGAGTTACTTTAATAAAGTTAATAATCCTGTTGATGGATCCTATTATATTGAAACCTTAACGCAACAAATGGCCGAAAAAGCATTAGAGTTATTTAAAAATATTGAAGCTAATGGAGGATTTTTAAAACAATTAAAAGAAGGTACAATTCAACGAAAAATTAAAGAGAGTGCTGCAAAAGAGCAAGAACTATTTAATACTAAAAAAGAAATTTTATTAGGAACCAACAAACATCCAAACCCTAATGATAAAATGAAACACGAATTGGAATTATATCCTTTTGTAAAACAAAAGAAAAGAAAAACGCTTATAGAGCCAATTATTGAAAAAAGATTAGCTGAAAATTTAGAACAAGAACGATTAAAAGACGAATAAACATGAACAAAATAATACCACTCATATTAACCTTATTACTAATAACAAGTTGTACAAAAGAAAAAACTAAGTTTCAATATAAATATTCAAATCAGGACGATTTGTTTAAATGCTCCACTCAACATGAAAAATTGATAAAAGAAGCTGTTTACACATTTGAAGATTACATTACAAAACACTATACCTTTAAAAATAAGAATACTACAGCTAATGGATATAACGGTTATCTAAAACTTTTATTTAATGATAGAGCTCCAGCTTCCGAATATTTTAGCGCCCATTTAAAAGAAGTTGTTAAAATTCTCAAAGAAAAAAAGGACTTATGGATCCAAAACGGAAGCAAAACTAGGCTTAATTATAATAACGAATTTGTTAACTGTTTAATACAAAGTATTCAAGATGAAGAACTAAAAAATATATTATCCGTTTTAACAAAATCTAACACCTTAAAACCTGTAGTTATCGCACCTCTTTTATTTGAGAACCGAAAATTAATGACAACAGATAAAGCTTTAGCAACATATGTTGCTTTAGATATGTTTTATACCCAATTGTTTTATATGGATACTCCTGAATTTAAAGAAAAAAGAAAGAAACCTAATAATAGTGTTATTTATCCTGAAAACTTAACACCAATTGAGAAGATAAAGAAGAAACCTGAAACTAAACTTAAAAACTAATCTCAAAACAAAAAATGTCGAGAAAAAATCTTCAATATATAACCTTAAAGTCAGATGACCGAAGTCAGATGACCGAAGTACAGAAGACAGAAGAACAAAGCGAAAGTTTTTTAACTTCTGAAGGTATTGAAGTCAAAGAAACGTATTCAAAAAAAGATATTGCAACTTTAGAACACCTCAACTTTGTAGCAGGAATTGCGCCAAATCTTCGAGGGCCTTATAGCACGATGTATGTACGTCGCCCATGGACCATTAGGCAATATGCTGGTTTTAGTACTGCCGAAGATAGTAATGCATTTTATAGACGTAATTTAGAAGCAGGGCAAAAAGGACTTTCTGTCGCTTTCGATTTAGCAACTCATAGAGGTTACGATAGCGACCACGAACGCGTTGTTGGCGATGTTGGTAAAGCGGGAGTGGCTATAGACTCGGTTGAAGACATGAAAATTCTCTTCGATCAAATTCCACTTGATAAAATGTCAGTTTCAATGACTATGAATGGGGCTGTTCTACCTATTATGGCATTTTATATTGTAGCTGCAGAAGAGCAGGGTGTAAAACCCGAACAGCTATCCGGAACTATTCAAAATGATATTTTAAAGGAGTTTATGGTAAGAAACACATATATCTACCCTCCTACACCTTCAATGAAAATTATTTCGGATATCTTTGAATTTACCAGCAAAAAAATGCCAAAATTCAATAGCATAAGTATTTCTGGCTACCACATGCAAGAAGCTGGAGCTACATGCGATATCGAACTGGCTTATACATTAGCAGACGGTATAGAATACATTCGCAAAGGGCTACAATCGGGAATGGATATTGACACTTTTGCCCCACGAATTTCATTCTTCTGGGCTATAGGCATGAACCATTTTATGGAAATTGCTAAAATGCGAGCAGCACGTATGCTTTGGGCAAAATTAGTAAGACAATTCAATCCAAAAAATTCAAAATCATTAGCATTAC
>JAGLKH010000207.1 GCA_023141985.1 Flavobacteriaceae bacterium
TGAATATTTTAATGCCTTTAGTTTGTTTTCTTCTTTTTCAACCTGGTTAAATAATTTCACCAACCCAAAAACACCAAGTATAGGAATGCATAATTCTAATAAAACTTGGATAGAACTTACTGCTCTAAACTTATTATATAACGGAACATAATCAATAAATAGATCGGTTAAAAATCCAAAATTCTTCCCATAGGACAACAATAATGATAATAATGTTCCTCCAACAAGCCACCATTTTAAACGTCCCTTTACTAAAAACAACGCAAAGACGAACAAGAACAAAATAACAGCACCTACATAAGCAGGAGCTTCTACTATAGGCTGTTTTCCCCAATATGTTGGAACTTGTTTCACTTCTTGCAATGCCTGCACTGGTGGTGCTCCCATTTTTCTTAAAGCATCATAAGTATTTGAGTCCCTACCAACATCTTCATAGCCACCACCTCCCATAAAGCGAGGAATAAAGAGATTAAAACTTTCTAAAATACCATAACTATATTCGGTAATATATGCCTTATCTAAACCAGATGTTATTTCTTTTGGTGAACCATCAGGATTTATCGTTAATTCACTCTTACCACGTGTACTCTCCTTAACATATTCTTGTGTAGCTAAAATATTTGTGGCATTTAATCCTATAGACAAAATAACTGCAGCAACTAAAATTCCAACAGCTTTAAAAAAATGTGACAATTTCTTTTTCTTATAAGAATCAATGAGATACGCTACACCAAGAACAATAACCAATAGCATTAAATAATAAGTCATTTGAAAATGGTTAGCAACAATCTCTAAAGCCATGGCAATTGTAGTTAATAAAAACCCGGTGATATATTTTCGTTGGAATGTTAGTAATATTCCGCTTAAAACCAAAGGCATATAAGCGATAGCATGTGCTTTACTATTATGTCCAACACCAAGAATAATAATGAGATATGTAGAAAAACCAAAGGCTAATGCCCCAAGCGCCGCTAATTTAAAATCTACTTTAAGCACTAACAACAATATATAAAACCCAATAAAATAGAGAAATAAATAATCTGCTGGACGAGGTAAAAACCGCAGAGTTAAATCTAACTTTTTAATATAATTATGTGGATAATGAGCTCCCAATTGATAGGTTGGCATACCTCCAAAGGCACTATTTGTCCAATAGGTTTCTTGACCAGTTTGACTTCGAAAATCGTTTTGTTGTTTAGCCATTCCGGTATATTGCATAATATCGCTCTGGAAGATTTGTTTCCCTTTTAAAACAGGATTAAAATAAGCCAATGAAAGTATTACGAAACCTGCTAAGACTAACAAGTGAGGAAGAATTTTTTTTACTGAAAATTGCATGTATAGGTGTTAAGACAATGAATGTGAAATTTAATCAATTTCTTCGTAATCTACATATTCACCTACATTTTTATTTGAAGTCTTGTTTTGCTTTGGTGTTTTATCGATAGAAATTTCACCTTCTTTTTGTGCAGACTGCTGTTGTTTTTGCTGCTGATTAAACTGTTGACCAAAACGTTGTTCAGCCTTCTTTGCAACAAAACGCATTAATACCGGTGCAAATAATCGAGATAAGATTTTTACACCATAATAAATAAGTATTAAAATTAGAATGGTTCTTATAAAACCCGTAAAAGAAGCATACTGCAACATGAAAAAAATATTTATTCAAAAATACAATTCTTACAACTTAAAAAACGTTTAAAGGTCATAAAAAATTATTAAAATATCTATATTTGATGAATAACAAATTAACAATGAAACTTCCATGATAAAAATTTTGTTACGTAAGAAAATGATTATTCAGGATGTACTCCCGATAGTTATCGGGTTGACCTTGAAAAATAATAAATATTGCACATGAAATCTATCAAAACATATTTACTATTAGTAGCATGTCTAGTTTTTTCCACTTATGCTTTTAGCCAATATACCGAAGTTATTAATTCTAATCGTCCGGGAGTCTCACGTAGTGCGTTTTCTGTAGGTACTAATGTTATACAATTAGAGGTTGGCCCATATACATTAAAAGAGGAACACACACCTCTTAAATATGAAGTATCGGGATTTGGTATAGATTTTACAGCACGTTATGGGCTTTTACTATCTCAATTAGAAATAAACATAGAAGGCACCTACCAAAATGATACTTTTACTGATAATCGTTCTACTATTTCTATTGAAGATAAGCGTAGCAATTTTAAAACTTTAGCAATAGGAGCAAAATATTTGGTTTACGACCCTTATAAAAATGCTGAAGAAGACAAACCAAATTTATATAGTTGGAAAGCTAATCATAGATTTAAATGGAAATCATTAATACCTGCTGTAGCTGTTTATGCAGGCGCAAATTTTGACACAAAAAGCAACCCTTATACAGCACCTGGTATTGAAGGTATAAGCCCTAAAGTTATGATTGCTACACAAAACAACTTTGCGGGCGGTTGGGTTTTTGTAATGAATTTAATAAAAGACAGAATTGGAACAGACCAATCCGATTTTCAATATATACTTACTCTCACACATTCATTTAATCCTAAATGGGTTGTTTTTGGAGAAGCACAAGGTATAAGTAGTGACTATTATGCTGATAATTTATTTAGATTTGGAGGTGCTTATTTATTGAGCAAAGATTTACAATTAGATACGGCATTAACTTTTAATACAAAAGACACACCTTCAGTTTTTAGTGTGAATTTTGGAGCATCTTATCGTTTCGATTTTCATAGAGACAAAAAGATAGATAATAATAGCTCGGCAAAAGATGAAGCCAAACGGAAATCAAGAAGAAAAAAGAATCGAAAGAAATCAAAAAAGAGAGAACAAGATTTTAATGATGATGGTTTAATGTAAAACTATGATTATAGTAAAGGAAGTACATTCTAAAAAAGAATTAAAAGCATTTGTAAAATTTCCATTTTCGCTTTATAAGGGGTCCAAATATTGGGTCCCTCCAATAATAAGCCAAGAACTCAAAACCTTTGATAAAAGAATTAACCCCGTTTTTAATGATGCTGAAGCAAGGCTTTTTCTTGCTTATAAAGACAAAAAGATTGTCGGTCGTGTTGCTGCTATAATTAATTGGCTAGAAGTTAATGACCAAAACCAAAAGAAAATGAGATTTGGTTGGTTTGATGTTATAGATGATATTAATGTTAGCAAAGCACTTTTAGAAAAAGTTAATGATATTGGAAAAGAAAATCAATTAGAATATATGGAAGGACCGGTTGGTTTCTCTAACCTTGACAAAGTGGGTATACTCACTTATGGTTTTGACCATATTGGCACTATGATTACCTGGTATAATCATCCTTATTTCGCATCACATTTTGAAAAACTCGGTTATAAAGTTGAAAAGCAATACTCAGAAAACAAACACGCCTTTAAAGATATTACAGAAGAAAGTTTTGCAAGAGTTCAAGAAATAATAAAAAAACGTTACCAATTAAAAGCATTATACTTTAATAAAACTAAGGATGTCATGCCTTATGCTGATAAAATGTTTGACCTGTTTAATAAAACGTATTCATCCTTATCCTCGTTTGTTGAAATTACCGATGTGCAAAAAGAATATTTTAAAAAGAAATTTTTAGGATTTATCAACCCGGAATATATCAAATTTGTAGTTGATAAGAATGATAATTTAGTGGCTTTTGGGATTGTAATGCCCTCATATGCAGAATCTTTACAAAAAATGCAGGGCAAATTATTTCCATTTGGGATAAAACATTTATTACATGCAAAAAAGTATAGTAAAAAAGTTACTTTTTATTTAATTGGAGTACATCCGGAATACCAAAATAAAGGTGTTCATGCAATTATTTTTAACGAATTCTATAACACTTTTTCAAAAAAAGGCATTGTAGAATGTATACGTACTCCTGAATTAAAAGATAACAAAGCGATTCATCAACTATGGAAAAATTTTAATCCGGTAACACATAAAAAACGCTGTACATTTAGAAAAGAAATACAATAAAAATAGGCTGTCTAAAAAGTTTATTTCTATCGTCATTACGGGACAGAACGTAAAGAAAATGTACAGTGGACATTTTTAGTGATAGGGCCAGATGGCGCAGAGAAGAGAAGAGCGACGAAGTAATCTTATTAATTGAAACTTAAAATAAGCACGCTTTACAAAA
>JAGLKH010000208.1 GCA_023141985.1 Flavobacteriaceae bacterium
TTGGTGTTTATAGAGGTTATGAGGGCTTATTAGAAGGAGATTTTAAGCTGCTCAATGCGAGAAGTGTCAATAACATTATTAACAAAGGAGGGACTATTTTAAAATCGTCAAGATCAGACGAGTTTAGAACAATAGAAGGAAGGGAAAAAGCATATATGCAGATTAAAAAGGCAGATATAGGGGCTTTAATTATTATAGGTGGAGATGGAACATTTACAGGTGGAATGATATTCAATGAAGAATTTAATTTTCCAATTATTGGAATTCCCGGGACTATAGATAATGATATCTATGGTACAAATTTTACTTTAGGATACGATACTGCTTTAAATACAATTGTTGAGTCGATAGATAAAATACGAGACACAGCTAGTTCTCATAAGCGTTTATTTTTTGTAGAGGTAATGGGTAGAGATGCAGGCCATATAGCTTTAAATGCAGGTGTGGGTGCTGGAGCTGAAGAAATTTTAATACCTGAAGAAGATCTTGGTTTAGATAGATTATTAGAATCTTTAAAACATAGTAAACGAGCTGGTAAATCATCAAGTATTGTAGTTGTAGCAGAGGGAGATAAAATAGGAAAAAACGTTTTTGAACTTAAAGATTATGTTGAAGAGCATTTAGGAGAATATGAAGTTCGCGTATCTGTTTTAGGGCATATGCAACGTGGAGGCCCTCCAAGCTGTTTCGATCGTGTTTTAGCGAGTAGAATGGGAGTGAAAGCTGTGGAATCGCTACTTGATGGAAAAACCAATTATATGGTTGGAATTTTAAATAATAAAATGGAGCTAACTCCAATAAAAAAGGCTATAAAGAGCCATTCAGAAATAAATAAAGAATTATTAAGAGTGTCAGATATAATGAGCACTTAAAAAAACGAAATTAAAGATGTCAAAAGTAAAAATTGGAATTAACGGATTTGGAAGAATAGGACGAATTGCATTTAGAGTAGCAGCAAGTAGATCAAACATTCAAGTAGTTGGAATAAATGATTTGTTAGATGTAGAACATTTAGCTTATTTATTAAAATATGATTCTGTACACGGAAGGTTTGATGGAGAGATTGAAGTAAAAAACGGAAACTTAGTTGTTAACGGAAACGAAATCCGAGTAACTGCAGAACGAAATCCGGAAGATTTAAAATGGGATGCTGTAGGAGCAGATGTTATATTAGATTGTACAGGTATATTCACAACATTAGAAGGAGCGAAAAAGCATATTATTGCAGGAGCCAAAAAAGTGGCCATTTCGGCACCATCTGCAGATGTACCAATGTTTGTTATGGGAGTTAATCATAAAGAGATTACCGCCGAGGACACTATTGTATCAAATGCATCTTGTACTACCAATTGCCTGGCACCATTGGCAAAAGTTATTAACGACAAATTTGGTATAGTTGAAGGTTTAATGACAACTGTTCATGCGGCAACAGCTACCCAGTTTACTGTTGATGGCCCATCAAGAAAAGATTATAGATTAGGGCGTGCTTCATTAAATAATATCGTGCCTGCTTCTACTGGTGCTGCTAAAGCTGTAGGAAAAGTTATTCCGGAATTAAATGGAAAGTTAACAGGTATGGCATTTAGAGTACCAACTGTTGATGTTTCTGTAGTAGATTTAACAGTAAGATTAGAAAAAAGTGCTTCGTTCGAAGAAGTAAAAGCAGCAATAAAAGACGCTTCTGAAAATGAACTTAAAGGGATATTGGGTTATACCGAAGAAGGTGTTGTTTCCCAGGATTTTGTATCTGAACCAAGAACAAGTGTGTTTGATGCTAATGCAAGTATAGGACTAAATGACAATTTTGTTAAGTTAATATCCTGGTACGATAATGAATTTGGATACTCAACCAAATTAGTTGATTTAGCAGAATATATAAATTCACTATAAATAGAATTTCAATATTGCAGAAATTTGTTTATTTATGACGAACTGTTTTTTTAAGGTATGATTTTTATTGTTGATAGTGGTTCTACAAAATGTGATTGGTTAGCAATTGATGCTAATGGAAATCAGCTTTACGAAAAGCAACGGACTAAAGGCATGAATCCTGCAATCCTTTCAGCTAAAAAATTAGAAAGAACCATTTCGAAGAATGAAATTCTAAAAAATAATAAGGAAAAGGTTTCTCATATCTTTTTTTATGGAGCTGGTTGTGGCACTAAGAAACCACAATTAATGCTGCATGATGTTTTGCAATCTTTTTTTCCAAATGCTAAAATAGAAGTCAATGAGGATACTTATGCTGCAGTGTATTCTACTATTAGCGACAAAAATGAAGCTGCTGTTGTTTGTATTCTGGGTACAGGATCAAATTGCAGTTATTTTGATGGAGAAATTTTGCACCAACGCGTGAAATCATTAGGTTATTCTATAATGGATGATGCTTCCGGAAATTATTTTGGCCGACAGCTTATTAGAGACTATTATTTCAATCACATGCCTCATGAATTAAAAGTATCGTTTGCCGAAAAATATAATATGGAATCAGATTTTGTTAAGTACAATCTCTACAAGCAGCCTAATCCTAATGCATATTTAGCTTCTCATGCTGAGTTTATGTTTTTGAATAAAGACTCTGAATACATGACAAACCTTATAAAGAATGGGGTAAGACTATTTGCAAAAAACATGATTATGCAATTTAAAGAGGTTCTCGATAAAGTTCCTGTGCATTTTGCAGGTTCAATAGCGTTTTTCTCTCAAGACGAAATCAAGGAAGTAGCCCAGGAATTAGGCTTTACAGTTGGGAATTTTGAGAGACGACCTATAGAAGGTCTTGTAAACTATCATATAAGTAATTTGTAATTTCCCTAAGATTTTTTTAATAACTTAACTGTTCAAGTTTAGGTTTAAATAGTTTAAACCCTTTTAACATGGCTTCTGATAATCGGTCAACCTCTTTTTGTGTAAGCGTTGTAGCAAACATGCAAGCACAAGTATTGATCATTATAATATTTTCTTTAAGGAACAGATAATCTATAAATTCATTTATTAAATCCTTCGTTTTTTTTGTTTGAAAGGCTTCCCGATAAGAGGTTGGGGCATTAGCCTGAAAGTGCATTCGAAACATTGAGCCAGCTCCTGTTATAGATACAGGCACATCTGCAATTTTTATAGATTCCTCAATCTGATATCTTGCTTTCATAGCTAATGTATTCAAAGATAAAACAGCTTTTTCATCAAATAATTCCATTGCTACTCTTCCTGCCGTGGTAGAAATTGGATTTGCAGAAAAAGTTCCGGAATGTGGATGCCTCAATATTTTTCCCCGAGGATCGAGAACTTCCATTATTTCTGATTTACCTGCTAATGCTCCAATAGGAAACCCACCACCAATTATTTTTCCCAAGGCAGTTAAGTCAGGATTAACAGTATAACTAGCTTGTGCTCCAGCATAATTAACGCGATAGGTTACTACTTCATCAAAAGCAAGGAGCGAATTGTTTTTACGAGTCCAATTATAAATAGCTTCAACAAACTCATTAGTTGCTGGGAAAAGGCCTACTCGGTGTGGAACAGGGTCGATGAGCACACATGCTATTTCATTAGCATGTTGGTCTAAGATATTTAAGGTTCTTTCAATGTCATTATAAGGAAAGATTATTACATCATCAATTGCTCCTTGAGGAGTTCCTTCAACTACAGGTATGGTATTCGGCTTGTCAATATCTCCCCAATTACCTGGGTTAGCTGTTTGGCTCATTTCAGCATAATCATAAGTTCCATGATATGAGCCTTCTGCTTTCGCTATTTTGGGTTTATTTGTATACACCCTGGAGGTTTTTATCATTGTCATTACAGCTTCGGTACCAGAGTTTACAAATCGAATTTTTTCAAACCTACCGGAACGTTCTATCAATAATTCAGCAAAAGCGACTTCAGCTTCTGTTCCCATTGTGAATGCCGTTCCTTTCTGCAATTGATCAGTAACAGCATCTACAATAGCGGGATGTGAATGGCCGTGTATTAATGATGCCATATTATTAGCAAAATCAATACGTTCAACACCTTCGATATCTGTTATGTAGCTTCCTTTGGCACTAGCCACATAATAAGGATGGGGTTTTCGAAATATTGTGTTTCGACTAACACCGCCTGTAAGAACATTACAAGCACGGTCGTAAATGGCTTTATTTGTTTTGTCTGCTGAATTTTGAGAATTCATATTTTGAATAAATTTAAACCTGGGTTTTTAAGTATTGATTCAGTTTAGCTCCTGTATGCTCTTCTAAATATTCGAAGCTTACATTTGGAGCTAATTCTCTTACAAATAAGCCTTCTTTTTTAATGTCAAGGATTGCAAGGTTGGAGTAAATACGTTCTACTACTTCTTTCCCTGTAAGAGGAAAAGAACACTCTTCAACAATCTTAGGATCACCATGTTTTGTATTATGCTGTGTAATTACAAAAATTCTTTTTACACCCGCTACCAGATCCATAGCTCCTCCAACAGCAGGAATTGCATCTTTTGCACCAGTAGACCAATTTGCCAAATCTCCATGTTTAGAGACCTGCATAGCCCCAAGAACACATACATCAATATGACCGCCTCTAATCATTGTAAAGCTGTCCGCATGATGGAAGTATGCTGCACCAGGAATTGAAGTAATATATTTTTTCCCTGCATTAACTAATTCACGGTCTCCTTTTCCTTCTTCAGGAACTGGTCCCATTCCAAGTAATCCATTCTCGGTTTGATAGATAAGCTCTCTTCCTTCAGGGACAAAATCGGCCACTAATTCTGGAATGCCAATTCCAAGATTAACATACGAACCATCAGGGATGTCTAAGGCTACTTTCTGAGCCATTTCAGCACGATCCCAACCAATTTTTATATCATTATTTATCATGGATAACTCATTTCTTCTTCTACCAATTTCGATTCGTCGGCAGGGTTAATAACTTCAATTACTTTTTGAACGAATATTCCCGGTGTAACTACAGTTTCCGGATCAATTTGTCCTGCTTCTACTATTTTTTTTACCTGTACAATTGCAACTTTTGAAGCTGTACACATAATGGGACCAAAGTTTCTGGCAGTTGCGTGATAAAGTAAATTACCGTATCGGTCTGCTGTTTCTGCTTTAACCAATGCAAAGTCAGCTTTAATACCATATTCGAGAACATATTCCTGTTCGTTAAACATTCGTGACTCCTTACCTTCAGCAAGTGGTGTGTTAACGGATGCAGGCACATAAAAAGCAGGGATTCCTGCACCACCAGCTCTAATCCTTTCAGCTAGTGTGCCTTGTGGAACTAACTCAAGCTCAATCTTTCCGGCATTATACAATTCTGGAAAAACTGTTGAATTTGCCGTTCTTGGAAACGAACAAATAATTTTTTTAACCTGCTTGTTTTCAATAAGAGCAGCCAATCCTACATGACCGCTTCCTGTATTGTTACTTACAACTGTTAGGTTTTTTGCACCGTGGTCGATCAGTGCATGAATGAGCTCGATTGGACTTCCAGCCTCACCGAATCCTCCAATCATAACTATTGCGCCATCGAATATATCGACTACTGCTTCGGATAAAGAATTAACTTGTTTATTGATCATTTTATTATTAAACCTGATACAGTTTCATCAGGACAATTTTACTTATTACACTGCTGTATTATGAGATTCTTTACTTACACTACTTGTTGACTGCATGGACTCGGTAAATAATCCAGCTTCATCGTAAATTACCCGATCTTCATATCCACTAAACCATATGGCTTCAGGATTCCTTCCCACAATGGCTACTTGTCCTTTGTTTGAAGCATCTGCAGCGCCACGCAACAATTTAAAGATTACGACACCATTTTCAGCACCAGGCACACCTGGCATTGGTTCATTGGTTACAGCTACCACCTCTGTTTTTCCCAGATAATGCGTAATTGATAACCTGGCACTTGCCTCGACTCCGGATAATCCCTTTTGAGAATCATTTAATAAATTCCAGG
>JAGLKH010000209.1 GCA_023141985.1 Flavobacteriaceae bacterium
TTTAATGGAAAAAAATCTATCACTATTACAGTTAGTAATACTAATAGTGAAGATTTAATTTCTTCGGCAGAAAGAGTTAATGAATATATTGATAAATTTAATCAGCAACATGATAATGTACATCTAGACGTATCTAGCGATTCTTCTATATCTCTTACGCAACGAACAGATATACTAGGAGAAAACGCTTTTATAGGATTTTTATTAGTACTAACTCTTTTAGCAGTATTTTTAAATGTACGATTAGCATTTTGGGTAGCAGTTGGTATTCCAGTTTCCTTTTTTGGGATGTTTATTTTTGCTGCTCAGTTGGGAGTTACTATTAATGTATTATCAATCTTTGGAATGATTATCGTCATTGGTATTTTGGTCGATGATGGCATTGTAATTGGCGAAAATATCTATCAACATTACGAAAAAGGAAAATCTCCAATTAGAGCAGCCATAGATGGCACCTTAGAAGTTTTACCTCCTGTTGTATCAGCTTTGTTAACTACAATGGTTGCATTTTCTACATTTTTCTTTTTAGATGGAAGAATGGGTGATTTTTTTAGCGAAGTTTCTACCGTTGTAATTTTAACATTATCGGTTTCAATGATTGAAGCATTAATCATTTTACCAGCACATATTGCGCACTCTAAAGCCTTGCAGCGTGAAGGTAGGAAGATGAATAGTTTTGATATATTCTTCAAAAAAGTAAATCTATTTGCAAACAAATGGTTGATGAAATTAAGGGATATCGTTTACGTACCTTATTTACGTTTCTTTTTAAAAAATAAATTTTTAGGAATGGCGATTCCATTAGCGTTATTCATTTTTAGTATTGGAGCTATAAAAGGAGGACTTGTTGGCACTTCATTTTTTCCAAGGATGGCAAGTGACAGGATCTCTGTTAATCTTAAAATGACTCAAGGAACCAATGAAAAGATTACAGATTCAATCATTACTAGCATAGAAGAAAAAGTTTGGGAAGTAAATAAAACTTTTACCGAGAAACAAACAGGAAATAAGCAAGTAGTACAAAACATTATTAAGCGTATAGGTCCAGGAACTGCAAATGCGTCGTTAACGGTAAATTTATTACCTGGAGAATTTCGTGATTTTGCATCTTCAGAAATTAATATAGCTATACGGAAACAGGTTGGTAAAGTTAATGGTATAGAAAGTTTAACATTTGGGTCTAATACTCATTTTGGAGGAAGCCCGGTTGCAGTTTCTTTATTAGGGAACAATCTTTCTGAGCTAAAATTAGCCAAAGAAGAATTGAAATTAGAATTATCTAGAAATTCAGTTTTGAAAGATATTTCAGATAACGATCCTGCCGGAATAAAGGAAATTCAAATTCAATTAAAAGACAAGGCGAATATGCTTGGGTTAAATTTGCAGAGTATTATGGCTCAAGTACGTTCTGGTTTCTTTGGATTTCAGGCACAGCGTTTTCAACGGGGGCAAGATGAAATTAGAGTTTGGGTACGCTATGAAAAAAGCAATCGATCCTCTATAAAAGATCTAGACGATATGTGGATTATAACACCTTCAGGAAATAAAGTGCCTTTCTCTGAAATAGCTACATATAAAATTATTCGTGGAGAAATTGCTATCAACCATTTAGAAGGGAAACGCGAAATACAAGTATTGGCCGACCTAAAATCTGTTGACGATAGTGCTTCAGATATTATGACCGATATAGAAGAAAACATAATGCCTGAAATATCGTCTAAATATCCAACGGTTTCAGCATTATACGAAGGGCAGAACAGAGAAGCTAATAAAACTAAGGTTTCTGTTTTTTTTGTAGCACCAATTATACTCTTATTAATTTATATTATAATCGCATTTACCTTTAGAACCTATAGCCAACCGCTCTTGCTGATGATAATGATTCCATTTAGTTTAATAGGTGTCGTTTGGGGGCATTATTTTCATGGTTTTCAAATAAACATATTATCATGGTTAGGTATTATTGCTTTATTAGGAATTATGGTTAATGATGGTTTGGTGTTGATTGGTAAATTTAATATGTATTTAAAAGAAGGGTTAAAATTTGATGAAGCATTGATACAGGCTGGAAAATCTCGTTTTAGAGCCATCTTTTTAACCTCATTAACAACCATTGCAGGATTAGCGCCATTAATGTTAGAAAAAAGTCGTTCAGCACAATTTTTAATACCTATGGCAATTTCAATTTCTTACGGAATTGCTATTGCAACCGTTTTAACTTTAGTAATGCTACCATTATTATTGTCCATTTCAAACGCCATAAAAGTTTTTATTAAATGGATGAGAACAGGGAACGATATTTCTAAAGAAGAAGTGGAAAGAGCTATTATCGAATTAAATTATGAAAATGAAGATTTACATTAAAATATATACAAGCATTGTAGTTATACTCTTTTCGCTACAAGTGAGTGCTCAAAAAATATTAACAAAAAAGGAAGCCTTACAAATAGCCTTAGAACATAATTATGGCATTAAAGTAGCAAGCAATAATGTTGAAATAGCAAAAAATAACGCGAGTATTTATAACTCCGGGTTTTTACCATCTATATCTACTAATGCTGGCGTAAACTACGATATCAGTAATCAAGAAATTGAACGACAAGACGGAACAGTTACTAATATTGATGATGCAGAAACTAAAACTTATAACGCTTCAGTAAACCTTAATTATACTATTTTTGATGGTTTGGGGAGAAAGTATGATTACAAACAACTTAAGGAAACTCACAATTTAACTGAGTTACAAGCAAGAGAAACTATAGAAAGCACCTATTTGCAGTTATTTAATATCTATTTTCAAATTGCTCGATTAACTGAAAACACTAAGAATTTAAAAGAAACTTTAGATATTTCTAATTTGCGTTTACAAAGAGCACAATATCAATATGATTATGGACAAACAACAAGGTTAGAATTGTTAAATGCTGAAGTTGATGTAAATAACGACAGCATTAATTATATTAATACAAAACAGCAGTTTATAAATACAAAACGGGATTTAAATATTATTTTGGGTATACAGCAGAATATAAATTATAGTGTAGAAACCGAAGTTGATTTTATTAACCTTTTGTCTTATGAAGAGTTACTTACTAAAGCAGTTGAAAATAATGTTGTGCTAAAGCAACAGGAAAAGAACATTAATATAAGTAAGTATAATATTAAGTCTAATAAGGGAAGTTACCTCCCTACACTTGGTTTAACAGGCTCTTATGGGTGGAATAAAAGTGATAACCCATCTAGTTCGTTTCTTGCAGGCTCTGTGGTTACTGGCTTTAGGGCAGGACTCAATATGTCTTGGAATATTTTTGACGGAGGAAACACAAAAACACGAGTAGCCAATGCAAAAATAGTATTAGAAAATCAAGAGATATTAAAACAACAACAGGTTGAAACTTTAGAAAATACATTAAAAAATACCAGTGAAGATTACTTTAATCAATTGTTCATTTTAAGGGCACAAGAGCAAAATGTAATAACAACACAAAACAATTTTGATAGAACTCAAGAACGATACAAACTTGGACAAGTTACCTCAATAGAATTTCGACAGGCACAAATTAATTTACTAAATACACAAACAGCACTCAATAATGCTAAATATGATGCTAAACTAATTGAGTTACAACTTTTACAATTAAGTGGACAATTATTAGATGTAGAATTTTAAT